>CAZXQI010000052.1:0-25644 GCA_964643005.1 uncultured Saprospiraceae bacterium
GATCCGACTTTCCAGGACTTCGCCGTTTTCTAACCTGACCTGGTACCAACTGCCTGTAGATTTTATGACAATTCCCTTTTCCAAAAACATTTTTTTAAAAAAAATTAAGACCTAAAAGACGGCTCTCGCAAAGCAACTCCGCCATGAGGGTTTCCCCCGGAGCCTTTTTAGCATTCTTTGAAAGAACAAAGTTAACAGGAAGGAAGGCGTGAATGTTCCAATCTGCGCCGAAAAACAAGGCGCTCATTTTCCAAACGAAATCCTAACATTTGTCCTATTCCATTTCCGTAAATGGAAACCCTTTAAATTTGCAACTCTAAAAAAAAATATAGCGGGCATGAAGTATTTAATTTTGATTTTAGCTTTTTGCAATACCTTGATTTTCAGCGCCTCAGCCCAGACTCCAGCCTATCGGATCGAGGTTGCGATTGACGGCTATGACGGCCAGGAAGTTTTCCTCGGCTATCGGAGAGCCGATAAGATTTACAGCAAAGACACCACGGCGCTGGTCAAAGGTAAATACACTTTTGAAGGCCAGGAACCGCTGCCGCCGGGGATTTACTTAGTGCTGATGCCGCCGGAAAATAAGTATTTTGAATTCGTGGTGACAAAAGAAGAACAGCGTTTTTCCGTCCGGACGAACGCACCCGATTTTTATAAAAACCTGAAATTCAATGGCTCTAAAGACAACCAACTGCTGTTCGATTATCAGCATTATATGGGCGAAAAGGTGAAAGCCTCCAAAGAGCTACAGGAGCAGATAGCCGCCGAAACAGATGAAAGTAAAAAGGAGGCGCTGAAACTACAGGTGGAAGAAATTTCAAAAGAAGTTCGTCAGCATCAGGATAAAATCGTCCGGGAAAACCCCGGCACTTATACCGCCAAACTCGTCAAGGCTTTTCAGGATATCGAAATCCCCGAAGCGCCCAAGAAAGCGGACGGCTCTACCGACGACAGTTTCAGGTGGAAGTACTACCACCTGCACTATTGGGATAATTTCAATCTGGCAGATGAAATCTTTGTCAATACCCCCTACCTGAAAGAGAAGACAGACCAGTACCTCGACAAGCTGACCGTGCCCACCGCCGACAGCGTCATCGCCGCTGTAGATTATATCCTCGGCAAAGCGGAGGCCGGCCCCGAGGTGTTTCGCTACCTTCTGCCCTATCTTTTGAATAAATATTACAACCCTGAAATCATGGGTCTCGACGCCGTTTACGTCCACCTGTCGGATAATTACTACGCCACCGGAAAGGCCGACTGGGTGACGGAAGAGGGGTTGAAAAAAATTAAGGACGATGCTTTTATGATGAGAAACGTGCTGATGGGCAGACAGGCGCCCGACGTCAAAGTGCAGCGCTTCGACCCCGAACAGGATAAGTTTACCAATGAGCTTATCAGCCCCTACGACGTAAAAGCGGACTACACGGTGATTTTCCTGTGGAAACCAGGCTGTGGACACTGCAAACATACCACCGACGAATTGAAACCCTTTTACGCAGAATATAAGGACAAGGGCGTGGAAATTTTCTCCATCTCCTCCGCTAATCACTCCGAACTAACTGACGCCATCAAGGATATCCACGAGAAGAAAATGCCCTGGATCATCACAGCCGACCCCTACCTCAAAGCGAGAGCCCTGCAAAGTTATTACGGCACTTCTCTCCCGAAGCTATTCCTCTTAGACAAGGATAAAAAAATCATCGCCAACAGGGTAGGCGTGAGCCAGTTGCCGGACATCATCGCCAACCACCAGAAAATGCTGAATGAACAAAATAAGTGAGATTGAATTTCCACTGAACTCTGATTATGTCAAAAGTCCACAAAACAAAGAGAGCCAAGCATCCGGGGGTTCCTCCCGGCACGCTAATCTATACGGGAGGCAGGCTTGTGGATATCCCGAAGGTTTCGTGGATACAGTACAATGCAGAACATTGCGAAGTGCGAAATTTGGAGGAGGGCGAAACACCTACTCCAGGAGCAGACTGTACCAACTGGTACGACATTCGGGGGCTGCACGACCTCGCATTAATAGAAATGTTTGGCAGGCAATTCAATATCCATCCCTTAGCGCTGGAGGATATTTTGCACACACAGCAGCGACCCAAGTTTGAGGAGTATGGCGACAAGGTGTTTATCGTTGCCAATTCACTGCTCTTTAAACCGGATTTGTACGAACTGGAAACCGAACAAATCACCATTTATTTTGGAAAAAATTTCCTGCTGACCTTTCAGGAAAAAGAAGACGATACCTTTAGCGCCGTCCGCGAACGCCTGAGCGCCCGCCGCGGTCAGGTTCACAACCGCAAATCCGATTACCTCGCCTATGCGCTCCTCGACAATATAGTGGACAACTACTTTCAGATACTGGATCAACTGGAAGACAGGATAGATCAACTGGAGACGGAAATCAACGACCGGCCAGATCCGGAGATAAAAGAAAAAATCCATCGCCTCAAGTTTCAGATGCTCGCCATGCGCAAGGCGGTTATGCCGCTGCGGGAAGCTGTCGGGAAGTTTATCGCTTATGAAAACCCGCTGCCGGATGAGAGCATCGCCTTTTTTGTGCGCGACCTTTACGACCACGTCATCCGCGTTTCCGATATGTTGGAGACCTACCGGGATATGCTCAACGGCCTACAAGAACTTTATCTCTCCGAACTCAGTATCCGCATGAACAATGTCATTCAGGTGCTGACTATTATTACCACCATTTTTGTTCCGCTGACCTTTTTAGCCGGCATCTATGGGATGAATTTCAGCAATATGCCGGAACTGCGCTGGCGCTACGGCTACTACTATCTGCTCGCCCTCATGCTTTTAGTTTTCATCGCATTCCTCCTTTATTTCCGCAAAAAGAAATGGATTTGATGCTAATTTAGCAGGCAAATTTTAACCAGAACCGACTAAAGAACGATATGTCTAAACGGCTGACTACCATAGCAAAATACGCTCTCCTCGCAGGACTGATTTTCATTCAGGCCAGAGAAAAAGAGCTGGCGGGTTTTCTCGAACCCTGGGGCAGGTTGTTTTCGCAGGGCGATAAATTCAGTCACCTGCTGGCTGCGATGATTCACTTTGCGGTTTTTGCGCTCGGGCTGAACCTCCTGCTCAGTTTCCTTTCTGCAGTGTACCGGCGCAGGCAGAAGCTTTCTGAAAACCAGATGGACAACGTGCTGACAGGTTTGTCCAACATCTACATCCTCGCGATGACGGGCGCCGTCATAATTACGCTGCTCAGCTTTTTTGGCATAGACCCTAAAAACCTCTTTACGGGATTGACGATCGTGGCGGCGGCCATCGCCATTATTACCAAGGACTATATTTCCAATATCATCAGCGGTATCACCCTCACTTTTTCCGATGAAATTTCCTTAGGCGATTACGTCAAAATTGGTGAGCAAAAAGGGCGGGTCACTGATATTACCATTTCCAGAATCGCTCTACAGAGCGACGACGACGAAATCATTTTCATCCTCCACAACAACGTCTATACCAGTGAAATTATCAACTACACAAAGAAAGGTATCCGTCGAGTCAGCATTGAATTTGAGCTAAACATCAATTTCTTAGTGACCATCGAAACGCTGGAACAGGAACTCATAGACACGCTCAAAGACTACCATGAAAGCATCGAACCCGGCTCCTTCCGCCTGAAAATTGTCCACATCAAAAAGGACAGCTTAGATTTGAAATTCCAGTACACCCTCAAAGAAATTAACCGCCAGTTAGAGCGGGAAATCCGCAAGAAAACGGTCCATCGGGTGGTAAATCACATCAGCCGTTTTAAAGCCGAAACAATGTAGTAAACCTCCGGCTCGACTTCCCCCAAAAGAGGAATTTCTCCGAAGGGGAATTGTTGTGAAGAGAATTTCTACTGAATTTCCCAAAGGGAATTTCCGTTGAATCCCTACCTTGTCGGATATTCAAAACTTTTCAAGATATGAGAGACAAGTTTTTCCTGGTAATGATTCCCTTGTTTTTGGCGGCGGTGGCCGTCGTCGTCGTCTTTAAGGCGGCGCTGTGGTTTGCGGTTCTCGTCGGAATCATCCTCCTGATTGGAATTTATGATGTTGCCCAGAAGCGACATATTATTTTGAGGAATTTCCCCGTGTTGGGGCATTTCCGTTATTTCTTTGAATTTATCTCGCCGGAATTGCAGCAATACTTTATTGAGCGCAGCACAGATGGAAAGCCATTCTCCAGGCAGCACCGGTCACTGGCTTATGAAAGGGCGAAAAACATAGACTCCACTGTTCCATTTGGCACCCTGCTGGATATTACCAAAGAGGACTATGAAGGTTTGCGCCATTCGATTTATCCGGCGCCCATCATGGAGGAACTTCCCCGTGTAACCGTCGGCGGCGATCAGAGCAGGCAGCCTTACAATGCTTCCTTGCTCAACATCTCGGCGATGAGCTTTGGCTCTTTGAGTGAAAACGCCGTTCGGGCTTTGAACTTAGGCGCCAAAATGGGCAACTTCTATCAGAACACAGGAGAAGGCGGTCTCACCAAATACCACCTCGAAGGTGGCGGAGATATCGTCTGGCAGATTGGAACGGCTTACTTCGGTTGCCGCACCAAAGAGGGCGCCTTTAATCCGGAGGAGTTCAGCAAAAAAGCCGCCCATCCCAACGTGAAAATGGTGGAGCTGAAAATTTCTCAGGGCGCCAAACCCGGGCACGGCGGCGTATTGCCGGCAGCCAAAAACTCGGAAGAGATTGCCAAAATCCGGGGCATTGAACCGCATACGGACGTCATTTCTCCTCCCGGACACACGGCCTTTCAGGGGGTGCAGGGACTGGTTCAGTTCATAGCCAGACTGAGGGACTTATGCGATGGGAAGCCGGTGGGTATCAAATTGTGCATCGGTCGCACGGAAGAGTTCATCGAATTATGCGAGGAGATGAACCGCCAGAATATTTACCCCGACTTCATCACCATTGATGGGGCGGAAGGCGGCACGGGCGCTGCGCCGCTGGAGTTCGTTGATTCCGTCGGCATCCCGCTGGAGCCGGCTCTGATCTTTGTCCAGCAAACGCTGATAAAGTACAATATTCGGGAGAAGATTCGCCTGATTTGCAGCGGAAAAGTCCTGACGGCGTCCTCCTTTCTCCGAGCCTTGTCGCTGGGCGCCGATATGTGCAACAGCGCCAGAGGATTCATGTTTTCACTGGGCTGCATCCAGGCACTGAAATGCAATACCAACAAATGCCCCACCGGTATCACCACTCAGAATAAGATGCTGATGAAAGGTCTGGTGGTCGGAGAGAAAAAAGACAGGGTATATCATTTCCACGAAAATACCCTCAGAGCGGCGATGGAACTGCTTGCCGCCTGCGGAAAGAAAGATTTCTCCGAAATTTCAATGGATATGTTTATGAAGGGAGACGAGTTTGTCCACCTTTCGGATTTGTACTATCCCAACTATTTGGATGACTACACCAAAGTCTGCGATAACAAAGTGCCGGGCAGGAAATTTAGGATTTCTAAGAACTGATTCCTGATTTTTTTTATGGAGAGTATCTTTTGGGGCTAATGTGATTTTCTCGCAGGGAAGCTCCCCGCTGATTGCGCAGATAATTTTCATCGGAAGGAAAAATTAATCCGACTCCCCTTTGGACTTGTGCGGATTTTCTTCGCCTTTAAAAAATCCTCAAAAGAGAGTTACATGAATCCCCCATGAATTAAAAATGCCGAAAGCGGCAGGACAATACCTCAGCTCTTTTTACGCCTTCTCCATTTTTCATAGGTAAAAGAGTAGGCGTGCCGCTCGTCTTTTTCATGGCGGGTAACGGCTGTTAGCTCCCAGTCCTCCTCCGAAAATTTTGGAAAAAATACATTGGCGTCCGGGAAGCTGCCGTGTACGCGAGTCAATTCCATCTCATCTCCAAAGACAATCCCTATATGGTAAATTTGTCCTCCGCCAATGATGAA
Source organism: uncultured Saprospiraceae bacterium (assembly GCA_964643005.1). GTDB lineage: Bacteria > Bacteroidota > Bacteroidia > Chitinophagales > Saprospiraceae > UBA6168. The sequence continues at coordinate 5,938 of CAZXQI010000052.1, forward strand.
AACCTGTTCGTCGAGGGCTTTAGCTTTTTCAATGGCCTCCTCTAAACTGTGGGCGACAATGACGCCGTCCCTTTGATAATCCTGGCTGCGGGTGATTGCAAAAGCTGTTCGCTCGGCAAGAATATCCGGCATCGTATCCACCGAACGGCGCCCCATGACGACCGGATGATGAAGCGTGATTGCCTTGAAACGGTTGTAGTCGTCCGGCAGACTCCAGAGCATTTGATCGCCTTTGGCCAGTTCGTTGTTTTCGCCGATAGCGGCAATCAGTGTAATCATAGAAAAATCAGTTTTGACTAAAATATTGGAAGTTGCAAAAGTGGAAAAATCGCCGCCCTCCGAGTAGTCCGGCAGGAATTTATTGGGAACCCTCCTCCGGGGAAATTTGGAAAAGGTAAAAATCTGCGCAAGTCTGCGGGAGCCTCTGCGCGAGCAAAGCCGCACTGAGCAAAACAGCCGTTGAGGAACCAGGCGCCTTTCAGGACGACTTTCCGCTACTTTCCTTTTTGCAACAATTGTCACAAACAAACCCCTCGCTTCTGGCTAACTTTGCCGCAAAAAAAAGATGAAGTATTATTTCAGTAAAATTGTCTCTTCGGATTTTGAGACAGCCATCGAAAATGTAACCGCCATCCTGAAAGAAGAAGGGTTTGGTATTTTGACAGAAATTGACGTCAAAGAAACGCTCAGGAAAAAATTAGACGTGGACTTCCGCCCTTACCGGATACTCGGCGCCTGCAATCCGCCATTTGCCTATCAGGCTTTGCAGACGGAAAATAAAATCGGCGCCATGCTGCCCTGCAACGTCATCGTCCGGCAGACAGAAGAGGGCGAAATAGAAGTGGCCGCAGTGGATCCGATTGCCTCCATGGCCGCAGTGGAAAATGAAGAGCTTGGCAAAGTTGCCGCCACCGTTCAGGCAAAATTGAAGCGGGTAATCGAACGACTTTAATATCTTTGCCCCGATTTTCTCCCAGAGTCAAAGTTTTAACATAATCGACAATTGACTTTTGAGGTGGGAGTGAGCTAAGATTTAGCTTGTCCCCGCCTTTTTTTATAGGCCTTTCTCATCAAGCGCCTTTCAAAAATACCTTCCTTCGCCAGGCGGCGAGTACGCTGAGCAGCGTCAGACCCGCTGCGGCATAATACACAAATGACGGCATGGGCACGGGATCGCCGGCGGCATAAGAGTGTAGGCCGGACAGGTAATAGTTCACCCCGAAGTAGGTCATAATGATAGAAGCCAGCCCGAACAGATTGGCGACATTGTAAATATAAGAGCCTCTTACGCCCGGGATAAGGCGCATGTGCAGGATGAAGGAATAGACCAGAATGGAGACCAAAGCCCAGGTTTCTTTGGCATCCCAACCCCAGTACCGTCCCCATGATTCGTTGGCCCAGATACCGCCCAGATAAGTGCCGACGCTCAACATGACCAGCCCGCCCGTCAGGGTCATTTCGCTGATGCCATCCATTTCTTTGATGATCCTGTAAATGTTTTTGCCGTTTTTCTGATTGCCTAAGATCATTAGAATCAGGTTGATGATGGCAATGATGGCTCCCAGCATCAGGAAGCCGTAACTACCCGCCTCCATAGAAACGTGTAGCGTCAGCCAGTAAGATTTCAGCACGGGTACTAAGGGCGTAATCTCCGGATCGAGGAAGCTGAGATGAGCTACCATCAGAATAACGGAGGCCAGCACAGAGGTAGCCGCCAGCCCGCCTAAAGATTTTCTCGTAAAGATGAGACCGGCCAGCGTAGTCGTCCAGCCGATATAAATCATAGACTCGTAGCCATTGCTCCAGGGCGCCCTTTCGGAGACGTACCAGCGCAGCCCCAGCCCCAGAGTGTACAGGAGAAAGCCGCCAATGAAGAGAGCCATCGTCGCATAATAAGGCCACTTCAAACGGGCTTCGGGCTTGAATACCCGCACGAACAGGAAGGCCAGAAATGCGAGACTCAGCAGGCCGTACAGGGAGCCTAACCGGTTGAAGACGTCGGATTTATTTAGGAAAATTTCCGACTTCACCTGCATGGCGGAAGGCAACACTTCGGCGCTATTTTTTTGCTGAAAATTTCCCAACTCGTCTATCATGGTGTTGGCTATTTCCCAATCGTCGTTTTGCATAGCTATCTGCACGGTCGGAATGTAGGCCCGATAGAATTTACTGCTAAATGGCTCTTCCGCACTGACGGAATGGACATGAGCCATCTCCTCCCCGGGCGACTGCCAGTCGTGCGCCTTGTCGCCCGGCGTCGGAAAGACGTTCATAAAACTACCGGAGAAAATCATGTTGCAGATATTCACCTTCTCGTCCAATTTCAAAAGTTCTTTTTCAAAAGTTCCTCGATCTCTCTGTGGGGTGTTGTAGGCGATTTGCACCTGCTCTCCCAGCAGATACCGTCCTTGGGGCGAAAAGAAGCTCAGGTAGGGAACCAGGCTTTCATTGGTGTTTAGCAGTTCTCTGATCGCTTCGTTTTTGCCCACTTTGATAATGGGCGCGCTGTACCACTCTTTCGGATTGACCATCATGCCTAAGACGACCTGCTCGGGAGAAAGCCCGTACAGGCTCTCTTTGCGGGAGAGTTTTCTGAGCACTTCACTGGAAAAAGTGTTCATAGGTTTGAAGCGGCCATTGAAATCCTGCATCAGGAGCTTTCCGAATTTTTCGGCATGTTCCGTGTTCACCTTGCCGGGACTGACGTCGCAATAACCCGGTGTAGAGATTCCGGTGAACAGCCCCACTAATAAAATAGCCGCAATCTTTTCGGCCTTTTGCATTCTTTCCACATTGGAGGCCAATTGCCTGAACCTGCTTTTTTTACTAAAAAACAAGAGAATCATACCGAGGGTGAGCAGGCCGTATCCGATGTAGGAAACCCAGGTTCCCCAAAAGTCGTGGTTGACGCTCAGGTAGGTTCCCAATTCATCCTTGTCAAAAGAAGACTGGAAAAACCGGTAGCCGTCGTAGTTCAGAATGTTGTTCATATAGATTCGCTGGTCGCGCGCTAAGTTGAAGCGGGAGTCGGCCAACGTCACTTCACTGGCGTAAGAGGAAGCGCTGTTAGTTCCAGGATAGCGCTCCAAAATAAATTCGTTCAGTTTGATGGAAAATGGAAGCTGGACGGGCCTGGCGCCATAGGCGACGTGGACGACGCTCGTTCCAAAAACAAGGCTCTCAGGCTGACCTTCAAGGCCGGGCGCACCCGTTACTAAAAACTCCCGCTCCTCGCCCTTAAAGCGGATTTTCATGCGTAGGGCGCCTAAGCTACTGCTGGACATTTTGGCGGTAGCGGAAGTCATCACCACCTCTGCCTGCGGCTTGAAATCGCCCACGACAAAATTTTGCAGACCGTTGGAATACATTCGGCGCACTGCGAGCGGGTGATAGACGTTGGGCGGCAGCGTGTCCACCTGCTGGGTCGTCATTTCCATGCCCGTGTAAGTCAGGCCGCTCTTAAACAGCAGGCTGTCATTACGAAAGGCAATGTTGAGCGCTCTGCCGTCTTCCGACCCGCCGAAATTGAAGATGGTGTTGCCAATTTTGGCTACCTCGCCGTATTTCAAAAAGTGGTCTTCTCTCCCTTCCGGGCCGGCAATCGCAAGTTGGAGAACGGGAATGCCGTTGGGATTTTCCGCTATGCGCTGCACCGGATTGGGCAGGAAGCCGAGCACCTGCGCTTCCAATTGATCCCTTCCGAGCAGGTAGCTGCGCTTCATGCGATTGTTACCTAAGGAAGCGAACAGCGCATTCTCATCAAAATGATAGGCCTGCCCCTCGTCTATCACCGAGAATTGCAGGTAGGTATCCGTGGATAGAAATGAGTCGGCAGAGTCGCCCTCCCGTATGTGCATCATGCCTTCGTAGCCCCAGTAGCGGGTGATGGCGGCGCCCGCTAAAATGACGATAATGGAAGCGTGAAACAGAAGCGTCGCCCATTTCTTCTGCTGGATGAGCCGGTAGCGGAAAATGTTGACGACGATAGAAATGCCGAACAGGACTAAAAGCAGCTCAAACCACCAGGCCTTGTAAATGACCTTTTGGGCTGAACTGGTTCCGTAGTCGTTTTCGATAAAAGTGGCGATGCCGATGGCCGCTGCAAAAATGAGCATGTAAAGTCCGGCAGCCCGCGTGGAGAATAGGATGTCGTTTGTCTTCTTTAACCCTTTCAGTAAAAGGCTTTTTACAGTTTGAATATCCATGCTGACCCAAAATAGGCCGCCATTCGTGCAAAGTTTTTTTTGAAAAAAAAGCGGAAAAAAGCCTCTGTATGGTGGGAAATTTTTCTAAAAAAACTCTGCGTCCTGACGAGCCGGCGTGAAATAAGTTGGTGACACTTTAAAAATTTATCCCAAAAAATTTTGGATAAAAATTCTGGACAAACTTAAAAAACGCGCCTGCCTGAGTCAGGTGACAAATCTCACTTGATTTTGTGTCATTCATCATTTTTCATGCGGCAGCCTCGTCCAGAAACCAGTGCAGCTCTTCAGTCGCCTGGATATGCGCAGCGGGGTAGCTTTCCCACTGCTCCGACTTTTGGCGAATCGCCTGCACTACTTTCCACTTGTCGCCGCCGGTAGCCATGAACGCAACCTTGCGGGCATTGTTGATGACCGGCCCGCACAGACTAATCCGCTGCTGCCCCGACTCGGGATGAGTGGCGACGGCGCAAATTCCGTCGGCCTTTAACAGCTCCATATTGTTGGGAAAAATGGAAGCCGTATGCCCGTCGTTGCCTATGCCGAGCAGAACGAGGTCAAAGGCGGGAACTCCGTTTTTCTGTTTGACAAAGCGTTGGATTTCATCGGCATAGAGTTGCGCCGCTTCTGCCGGGGGCGCTTCCCCCCGAATCCGGTGGACGTTTTCCGCAGGAATAGAAATATGCTGCAACAGCGCTTCATTGGCCATTTTAAAATTGCTGTCGGAATGGTCGGGCGGCACGCAGCGTTCATCTCCCCAAAAGAAGTGAATGTGCTCCCAGTCAAGGCTTTTCCCATAGTGTTGCGCCAAATGCCGGTATAGGATTTTAGGCGTGTTACCTCCTGAAAGGGCGACGGTAAAATGCGTTTTATCCGAAGCCCATACCCGGAAGAAAGAAGCTAAGGCTGCTGCTGTAGCTTCGGGCGATGCGTAAGTATGGTATTGTACTTTCATAATTCGTGGTAATTGTCAACGCTGGTCAGGTTTTCGGTGGGATTGCGCCAGTGAAGCCCCCTGCCGTCGATCAGGTCGTCGGCGATGGGAGGCCCCCAAGTCCCCGCCGGATAGCCGTAGATTTTCACGCTGCGGTCGTTGGCCCATACGTCCTGAATGGGTTTTACAAACTTCCAGACTTCGATGACGGAATCTCCGTGCGTGTAAAGGGTAGGGTCGCCGCGCATCACGTCTAAGAGCAGGCGCTCATACGCTTCGGGAACTTTTTCATCCGTCAGGTCGGAATAGTGGAAGTCCATGCTCGTCGTCTTCACGTTGAAGCCGGCGCCCGGAACCTTCATCCCGAATTTGAGCAGCAGTCCCTCGTCCGGCTGAATGCGGATGATGATTTGGTTGTGCATCCAATGCACCTGTTCGTGCTTTTGGAACAGCGTATGCGGCGGAGTCTTAAAGGTGATGACCACCTCGGTCACTTTTGTCGGCAGGCGCTTGCCGGTGCGGACGTAAAATGGAACGCCCGCCCAGCGCCAGTTGTCGATGAAGAAATTCAGGGCGGCGTAAGTTTCGGTGATCGAACCGGAGGGCACCCCTTCTTCCTCCCTGTAGCCCTTTACCGGCTGCCCGTTAATGACGGAGGAAAGGTATTGCCCCCGGATGGCAAAATGGCTCACCTGGTCTTCGCGGATAGGCCGAAGAGACTTGAAGAGCTTCAGCTTTTCGCTCCGTATGGCGTCGGCCTCGGAAGAGATGGGCGGCTCCATGGCCACGTGAGCCACGACCTGCATGAGGTGATTTTGCAGCATATCCCGCAGGGCGCCCGACTTGTCGTAATACCCCCCGCGGCTGCCTACGCCGATATCTTCGGCAGAAGTGATAGCCACGTGCTGGATGTAGTTCCTGTTCCAAAGCGGTTCAAAAATCCCGTTGGCAAAGCGGGTGACGAGCATATTCTGCACCGTTTCCTTGCCTAAATAGTGATCAATGCGATAAATCTGACTTTCGTCGAAGCAATGATGCAGGGTGTTGTTGAGGGCTATTGCCGATTCGAGGTCGTAGCCAAACGGCTTCTCAATGACTAAGCGCCGCCAAGCCGTCTCGTGTTTGTTGAGACCCTGCTTCGCAATGTATTTTGGAATAATGCTGTAAAGGCTCGGCGGCGTGGAGAGATAGAAAATGTAGTTTCCAGGGAGATTGAATTGTTTGTCCAATTCGGCGAGACGATTTTTTACTTTGGCGTAGTCGTCGCCGTTGGCCGTGTCTATGGCCTGATAAAAAAGCTTTTCGGCAAATGCCTGCTTTGTCTTGTCCTCCTCCTGCGATAAATCCAGCAATTCATTTTTTAAAAAAACCTCGTCTCTAAAGGCTGCGTCCGTGTATGCCGTTCGACTGACGCCGAGCACGGCAAAGCCCTCGGGCAGCCTGTTTCCCTTGTACAATTCAAAAATGGCAGGCACTAACTTCCGCCTGGCCAGGTCGCCAGAGGCGCCGAAGATCGTAAAAATATGGTCGTTCATATTTGAGTTTTGAGCGGGAAATTCTGAGACCGGAAGGAGGAGAGCGGGGGAGAAGCCGCCTGGCTTTTAGAATTCGATGAGGTCTCCCAGCAATTCATCTCCTGCCTCAAAACGACCCTGTTGTTCGATTTCAAAAAAACAGACAACAGGCGATTCAGTTGAAATTTGGCGGAAATTCAGTAGAAATCCTCTTTGGGCAGGTTCTTCTGTGGAGAGACTTCCTCCTGCGCTATGATGCCCTCTTTCTGCGCCCAACGCTTTTCATGGACTCCCAATTTCAGCCTGCCGCTAATGCTTTAAAACCTGTGACTGTCAACGCAAATAGTAGCGGCAGAAACGACTTTAAAATATGTACTTTCGAGACCAAACGGCAGGCAAAGCATACATAACGACAAAGGTTCTGAAATGGGCAAGAGTATCGGCAGGAATTACTGAAGAGACTGCCGCTGTCAAGATTCCTTTCCTGTAACTGGTTAGGCTTATTGGAAATTCAGTGGGAATTTCTCCTTAAGTAGATTGTCCGATAAAAAAGCCAAAAAAAACCTGCTTCAAACCCGAAGTGAATTCGGACTAATTTTCTCCTTCGCCAAAAATCATCTATGGAAAATGCGGCCTTCGGGAAAGTCGCACTGTCCTCCCAGCCCTCAAAGCTTTTTTTCAAAACAAAAAGACTATTTCGGCAGCGACTGATTTTCCACAATGACTTTTTTCAATGAACCGCCTGACAGGCTCTGGCGTTAACGAAATTGTTGGAACGTAAAAAAGATAGCGGATGAGGCTCTGCCTGGTTTTCAAAATAACTTAAAAATTAGTTTCCGGCTTTATCTTGCGCGCTCCTTTGAAACGGTCGAAAAACAAATCCTGATTTTGGCTATGCTGACGCTATGTGACTTCCGAAGTTGGGCAGGGCGAATCGAGAGTCTGCTTTTTGATCTTTCCTGAACCAAATCTTTTCAAAATGACAAAAACTTACGATTTCGGCATGGTGGGTCTTGGCGTAATGGGTCGCAACTTTTTGCTGAATGCTATTGATCACGGCTACACTGTGGCTGGTCTTGACACAGACCCTTCCAAGGCTAAAGCGCTGGAGATCGAGGCAAAGGGAAAATCCGCCAAAGGCGCGACCTCCGCTCCAGAATTTATTGCTCTCCTAAAAAAGCCCCGTCTCATCATGCTGCTCGTCCCCGCCGGCAAAGCGGTGGATTCCGTCATCGCCAGCCTGCTGCCCCTCATAGAACCGGGCGATCTCATCATAGACGGCGGCAATTCCTTTTTTGGGGATACCGAGCGCCGCTTAGAATTTTTGAAAGAAAAGAACATCCGCTTCCTCGGCGTCGGCGTATCGGGCGGCGCAGAGGGCGCGCGCTTCGGGCCGAGCATCATGCCGGGCGGCAGCGCCGACGCTTACGAACAGGTGCGCCCCCTGCTCGAAGCTGTTTCGGCAAAAGTGACCGGCGAGCCCTGCGTTGCCTTCCTCGGCAACGGCTCCAGCGGGCACTATGTGAAAATGGTACACAACGGCATTGAATACGGCCTGATGCAACTCATCGCTGAGGCTTATGATATTTTGAAGCACATCGGGCGCCTGTCGAATGAAGACCTGCACAAGGTTTTCAAAAAGTGGAACGAAGGCCGCCTGCGCTCCTTCCTCATCGAAATCACTGCGGATATTTTTGCCCAAAAAGACGACCTGAGCGACGGCTTGCTGGTGGACAGAATCCTCGACAAGGCCAAGCAAAAGGGAACTGGCAAATGGACATCCCAGAGCGCCATGGATTTTGGTATTCCCGTCCCGACGATTGACGCCGCCGTCACGATGCGGGGTCTGTCGGCGCTGAAGGAAGACAGAATGGCCCTGGACGGCCATTTTTCTAAAAAAACAAAGGATAAAAAAGTCGAGAAAAAGAAATTGATAAAACAGGTGGAAGCCGCTTTGTACTTCGCCTTTGTCACTTCTTACGCTCAGGGCCTGCACCTATTAGCGGAGGCTTCTGAGGAAAAAGGCTATGGCCTCGACTTAGAAACTATCGCCAGAATCTGGCGGGGCGGCTGTATCATTCGGGCAGATTTGCTGGAACTAATCCGGCAGGCCTACAAAGCGCAACCCGAACTGAAAAACCTCCTCCTCTCCGACGTGCTTCAGGGCGGGATTTCCAAATCGCATGATTCCATGCGATGGGTGTTGCGCCGCAGCATCCGGTCGGGCGTCCCCGTCATGGCCATGTCCGCTTCGTTGGCTTGGTTTGACGCCATGCGCCGCGGCAGGCTGCCCCTGAATCTGGTACAGGCGCAGCGTGATTTCTTCGGCTCGCATACCTACGAAAGAACGGACAGGGAAGGCATTTTCCATTTTGAATGGTGATGCCGGCTTTTTTCTGCTTTTAGGACTTAGGGACGGCAACGAGCCTTAGCCTCCTTCCCTTATCAGACACATAAACAACTATTCCTCTCTGAATGAGGGACATTGATTTCCCCGATGGCGACCGCCCCATTCCTCTGGAGCGGTCGGGGAGGTCGCCCCGCCGAGAGTATTTTGCAGAAAGCAGGGGAGAGCCGACCTGCCAAAAGACTCGCTCGACTACCTGCCACTTAGTGCTCGTGAGCTTCCCCGGCATTGGTCATTTTAGCCATGAGGAAGAAAGCTCCTTTGGTCGCAAACTGAGCGGTTTCGGGGACTTCCTTCAACAAAACCACTTCCGTGTAACCCAATTCGCTCACCCCCCTTTTGACGGGGATTTTTTCAAAAATGGTTTCCGATTCATGGGCGGCCTCGCTCATGGAGCCGGGATGGGCTTCCCCTTCCTTGCGCCCGCTGTCGTCGTCGCCCGACTGTCCCGCCGGCGCTCCTGCCCTTTTGATAAATACGTAATCCACTCCGTTGTGGTTGACGAATGCCTCGTTGGGCAGCGCTGCAGCGAGGGAGTTTTCCACGTTGATTTGAGCCGTGACGCTCATGCCTTCAAACAGACCCTGCTTTCTGTCTTTGACGATGGCGTGAATGGCGATGGCCTTGCTTTCATTTTCAAAGCCGGCGCCGATGCCGAATATCTCGGCGGTGTAACTTTTCCCCGGCTGGTTGGTCAGGATGAAGTGAATGGTCTGGCCGACGTGGACATGCGGCAGGTCTTTTTCATAGACGAACAAATCTAAGTGTAGGGAATTGTTATCCACCACCTCGATGATGGGAGTCGCGGCATCCACGCTGCTGCCGATGTTGACCAGCACCTCGTCCACCGAACCGCTGATGGGAGAGCGCACGGGAATCTGAGACACTAACCTGTCGGCAGAAAGATCGGAGGTGGAGATACCCATGAGTTGCAGTTGCGTTTCGAGCGAGGAGCGGCGGATTTGCAGGGTTTTGAGTTCAGCTTCAGCCGTCTGAAGATTTTTCAGCGCGCCGGCCTGCCCGGCTTTGAGTTCCTGCTGCCGCTTTAGCTCCACCTCCGCCAGTTCGATTTTTGGAGACAGGCTCAGGAATTCCTCCTGCATGGGTATCCACCGTGGATTGGAAATAACGACGGCGACTTCCCCCTTGCCAATCAGATTGCCGGGCATGACTTTGATGCTGCTGATTACACCGCCGTACAGCGAAGTGACGGTAGCCTTATTTTGATTGGGTACTTTGAGAAAACCGTTGGCTCTGATGCTGTTCGTGAGGCTCTTATGCTCCAACCGACCCAGCTCCAGACCTATACTTTTCATTTGCGCAGCGCTAAGGCCGACCATGAAGTCGTCTTCCGGATGGTCGTCGCGACCCATTGCGCTGTCGCTATGACTGTGATTGTCGCCATCAGCGTGCGAATGGCAGCCGGTTCCCAAAAGGAGAGCGAGCAGGGGAATAATTAGAAAAGATAATTTTTTCATTTTTTTAAAAAAATAAAATGGGCGGAAGGGAGGGCAAAGGGGGGGAATGCGCTTCCCGTTCAGGCTCTGCCCTCCTTCCCTGTTATTGGTTAATAAAAAAATGGTAGCGGATGGCCGCCTGATTGTAGTCGTTCAAGGCCTCTAAGTAGCCCCGCCGGATTTCGTTGGCGCGGGTCAGCGCCTGCACGAATTCCACGTAGCCGATATCGCCTGTGCGAAATGCCGTCTGCGCCGTGGAGAGGAGCAGCCCGGCGGTAGGCAGGGCTGCATTTTCAAAGTAATCAAGCGTTTGCTGCTGCCTGTCCAATTCCTGCAAAGCCTCCCTCGCGCTGCCCTGCAACTGCATGGTCTGAGCTTCGACCCGCGCCATGGCGGCCTGCTGTTCCAGCTGAGCCGACTCAATGTGCGCCCTAAACGCCTTTCCAAAAACCGGCACGGCAATACCGGCCTCCAGTACGTGAAACCGGTTCAGAAGTCTGTACTCAGGGTCGGCGCCGATGGGCGTTGTCAGAGACTGGTTGATATAGCCGATGCTGAATTCGGGCGCCCGTCTGGCTCTTTCGACTTCGACTGTCGCCTCGCTGAGGGCGACCTGCTGGCGGTACCAGGCCAGCGTCGGATTGGCGGAAATATCGCCCCCTGCCGGGACTGCGTATTTTTCTAATTTGACGCCTGAGGGGATTTTGACCGGTTCGGCGAGAGCCAGCAGAGTTTGCAATTTCGACTGTGCGATGGCGATATCGGTCTGAATCTGAGCCAGTTGATGCTTCGCCTCCGCCGACTGACTGAGCGCAGTAGCCTGTTCCAGCGGGTTTGTTTCTCCGGTGCGCAGGCGAAGTTCAGCGACCTCCACGAAGCGCCCGTAGAGGCTGTCCTGCTCTTCGAGGAGTTGTTTTTTTTCCAATAAAAAAACTAATTCATACCAGACCGAGCGCACCTCGCTGACAAGGGTTTGCCGGGTAGCGGCTTTAGACAGTTCGGCGCTGTGGACTTTGGCCTCGATGAGCGCTTTGCCCGCCCGCTTGTTGCGGGGATGATAAATCCCCTGCCGGATGGCGATGCTCTGGTCGAATAAATTAGAATTGTACTGGCCTAATTCGATGTCAAAATTCGTCTTGGGCCATTCGTAGGCGCCGGGGCGCAGGGCTTCCATAGCCTGAATTTCGAGGGCGCCCGCCCGAAGAGCCGGATTGTTGGCCAACGCTTGTGCGATGGCTTCTTCTAATCCAATCGGATGGGTTTGTTGTGCGAAAGAAGGCGCGGCGGCTAATCCGAGCAACAGGGCGATGACAGGCGCCGCTCCCCCCCTGTGGGTTTTTATTTTTTCAAAAATCATATAGAGAAGGGGCAGTACAATTAGTGTGAGAAAAGTGGCGATAATCAACCCGCCGATGACGACGGTGGCCAGCGGCTTTTGTACTTCGGCGCCGGCGCCTCTCGAAATGGCCATGGGCAGGAATCCAAGCGACGCAACCGTGGCCGTCATCAGCACGGGGCGCAGGCGGGTTTTGGCGCCCTCCCGCACCCGCTCCAATACGTCGCTCATGCCCTCTGCTTTCAACTGGTTGAAAGTGGCGATGAGCACGATGCCGTTTAGCACCGCCACGCCGAACAGGGCGATGAAGCCCACACCCGCAGAAATAGAGAAGGGCATGCCCCGAAGTAACAGCGCAATGACGCCGCCGATGGAGGACATGGGGATGGCGGTGTAAATCAGCAGCGCCTGTTTGAAAGAATGAAAAGTGAAATAAAGCATGATGAAAATGAGTAATAAAGCCACCGGCACGGCCACCCGCAGGCGGGCGCCGGCTTCTTCTAAATTTTTAAAAGTCCCGCCGAAAGTGTAGTAATAGCCGGCGGGAAGCTCTAAATGGGCTTCCAAACTCTCCTTTATATCCTGAACGACGGATTCCACGTCCCGATCCTGCACGTTGAAGCCGATCACGATGCGGCGCTTGCCGTCGTCCCGGCTGATTTGGGCGGCGCCCTGGCGAAAGTCCACCGTGGCCACCTGCGAAAGAGGAACCTGAAGACCGGAAAAGGTTGGGATGAGCAGCTCGCTCACGTCGTTGATGGAGCTGCGGTGAACGCTGTCTAAGCGCACGACGAGGTCGAATTTCCGCTCGTTTTCAAAAACGACTCCCGCCTTTTCTCCTGCGAAGGCGGTGCTGACGGTGTGGTTGACGTCTTCGATGCTCAAGCCGTAGTTCGCCAGGCGATTGCGGTCGTAGTCAATGGTGATTTGCGGCAGCCCGATGGTTTGTTCGATTTGCGGCAGCCCGGCGCCTTTTATCGTCTGCATGAGGGCTGCGACTTTCGGGGCAATGGCGGCCAGGGTATCTATATTTTCTCCAAAAATTTTGACGGCAACGTCCTGTCGGATACCGGTCATCAATTCGTTGAAGCGCATCTGAATGGGCTGGTTGGCTTCGAAGAAAACCCCGGGAATCGTCTCCAGTTTTTCCTCCATGAGCCGGGATAAGGTCTGATAGTCGTCGGTGGTCGTCCATTCTGATTTTGGTTTTAGGATAATCATCATGTCGGTAGCTTCGGGCGGCATAGGATCGGTGGGCACTTCTGCGGAACCGGTTTTGCCAACCACCATTTTCACTTCGGGAAACTCCAGTAGCAGGCGCTCTGCCTGCATGGAGGTTTCGATGCTCTGCGAGAGGGAAGAGCCCATCGGCAGGATACAGTGGAAGGCGAAGTCGCCCTCCTGCAACTGTGGGATGAACTCGCCGCCGAGCTGTGCGAAGAGCCAGAGGCTGAAACCGAACAGCGCCACCGTCGCAGCTACGACGGCATGGCGGAAGCGGATAGCCCATTCCAGGATCGGCTCGTACAGGCGGTGGATAGAATCTACCATGCGTTCAGAGAGGCTGCGCCCGTGGCCGGTTTTTCTGGGGAGAAAAAGAGCCGACATCAAGGGGACGTAGGTAATGGACAGAATCAGGGCGCCGATGATGGCAAAGCTCACCGTCTGCGCCATGGGGACGAACATTTTGCCTTCGATCCCCGTGAGCGTGAGGATGGGAATGTAAACGATGAAGATGATAATCTGACCAAAGACGGCGCTGTTGTACATGCGGGAGGCGCTGTCGAAAACCTCCTCGTCCATTTCGGAGCGGCTGAGACGCCGCCCTGCGCTCTGGACGCCGAGGTGGTGCATGGTCGCCTCCACGATGATGACGGCGCCGTCCACAATCAGCCCGAAGTCAATGGCGCCGAGGGACATGAGGTTGGCGCTGACGCCGAAGATGTTCATCATGCCGAGGGCAAAGAGCATGGAGAGGGGTATGACGCTGGCCACGACTAAGCCCGCCCGAAGGTTGCCCAGAAAGAGCACCAGCACGAAAATGACGATGAGCGCTCCTTCCACGAGGTTTCTCTCGACGGTGGCGATGGCTCGTTTGACGAGGTCGGTGCGGTCGAGGAATGGCTCGATGACCACGTCGTCGGGGAGGGACTTTTCGATGGTGGTCATTTTCTCTTTGACTGATTCCACCACCTGGGCGCTGTTCGCCCCCTTGAGCATCATGACGATGCCGCCGACGGCTTCTTTTTCGCCGTTCCAGGTGAGCGCACCGTAGCGCACGGCATGGCCAAAGCGCACCTCTGCCACGTCGCCGATGAGGACGGGAATGCCGTTAGAGGTGTTTTTTATGATGATTTTCCGCACGTCGTCTAAGCTTCTGACGAGGCCGAGGCTGCGGATGAACCAGGCGTTGGGCTTGCGGTCAATGTAGGCGCCGCCCGTATTCTCGTTGTTGTTTTGGAGCGCTCTGTAGATTTCGGGGATGGTCACGTTCATGGCTCGCAGTCGGTCGGGGTTGAGGGCGACTTCGTATTGTTTGAGCGCGCCGCCGAAGCTGTTGACCTCCGCCACGCCAGGCGTGCCGTACAACTGGCGCGCGACAATCCAGTCCTGCATGCTGCGCAGGTCCATAGCGCTGTATTTGTCCTCGCTGCCTTTTTTCGGGTGGAGGACGTACTGGTAAATCTCACCAAGACCGGTGGAGACGGGCGCCATTTCTGGCCTGCCAATGGCGGGAGGGATTTCCTCTTCGGCCTCCCGAATCTTTTCTCCCACGAGCTGGCGGGCAAACCAGACGTCCACTTTGTCGTCGAAAACTACCGTGACGACGGACAGGCCAAAGCGGGAAATGGAGCGCAATTCTTCCACGTCGGGCAGATTCGCCAGGGTCTGCTCTATCGGGTAGGTGACGAACTGCTCGACTTCCTGAGCCGCAAGGGTGGGGCAGAGCGTGATGATCTGCACCTGGTTGTTGGTGATGTCCGGCACGGCGTCAATGGGCAGCCGGTTGGCGCTCCACAAGCCCCACACGACGAGCACTAAGGTCAGAAGCCCGACGATGAACTTATTTTTTATTGAAAAATGAATGACTGCGTTGAGCATGGGTTTCTCTGATTAACTGGCTGCTCCTCCTTTTTTTGAAAAGGAAAAGAACTATTTTTTAAAAAAAATAATGCGGCAGGAGGTAATGGAAGAGGGGAAGAAGCGTCAACTTTTCCGCAACCGCCGCCTGCCTGACTGTCGGATGTAGAAACCGGAGTGAAAAGAATTAAGCTGCCGGCGAGATGGGAGGGCGGAACAGATTAGATAAGTCGGCTGAGGAGAAAAAGAATTGATAGGAAAAGCCTTTTCGCTGAAGGCTGGCTGTGAAGAGCGAAAGTTGCAGGGTGCTGACTTTTGAAGAGACGATCATGCTGCCGCAGCAGGCGCAGATGCAGAATGAAGAACACAGGTCGCAACAGCTATCGCGCAACGGGCATCCGTGGTCATCATTCAGGGAAATTGTTTCTCCATCTGTGGGAAGGGCATCCGACGCATGTCTGCCGTCGTTGCAGGGGAGGCAGGCTAGGACGAGCAGGTACAGACTGAAAATGTAGAGAAACTGTTTCATTCGGCAAAGTTAACGATGATTGAAAAAAAGTGTTGCCGCCCGGCAGGGGATTAAGGCGCTTTATATGTAACCGATTGCCTGTCAATTGTTTTGAGATAATATTACTTTAAAAATTTAAAACAGTCGCAACGGAAACCTTGTCCACTCCTTTTTTTAATTAATTTTGCCCGAAGTAAAATTATAATCCTGCCGAACGCCTTATAGCTCATAAAACCTTATATTCACTGCTATAAACGCCTCACCTGTTAGAGCATGAATTATTTTCAAAAAGTATCTTAGGAACATCTGGTATGCTTCGACTCTACCTGCAGATTACGATCTTTTGGACAACCTTTTTTTTAACTCTGTCCCATGGGATGGAAGGTTTTAACGCGCAACTTCCCCCGGTTTTAGACAATCCCACCAACTGCGGCCTCGGCCTGCCCATCAACGATTTCAGTTGCGACGCAAGCCATGAGTTTAAACTAAACGTACTCAGCGCTCCCGGTATCTCGCTGGGTCAGGACGTCTTTCTACGAGAGGTCAGGCTCATTATCAGGCACGAGTGGGATGCCGACTTAGACATTTATCTGATTTCTCCTACCGGCGTGGAGGTGGAGCTTTCCACCGACAACGGCAGCGGCAACGACAACTACGGCAATCCCGACAGCGGACTTTGCGATGAATATACGGCCTTCATCTCTCACGCCTTGGCCAATTCCTGCGATGCGATTTCGATTGAAGACGGGAGCGCCCCTTTTATCGGCGAATTTTTGCCGGAGGAGAGCCTGGGAAAATTCAACGACCACAGCAGCCCGATCGGTTTGTGGACTTTGAGGATTTGCGACGACGGCAAGGAGCACTACGGAACCTTTGAATTTGCGGAGCTGATTTTTGAAGCTACCGACTGCCTGCCTCCGACGCAGGTAAGCCTTCGTTTAGTGGACTCCACCTTTGCCGTTTTGGACTGGGTACCTGGCTCTAATTGCGATTCGACGCTGATTGAATACGGACCTAAAGGTTTTTCACCCGGGGCTTTTGGAACTTCCGGCGGCGGTATCCTGATATCGGCCGGCTGCCCGCCATTTCAGATAAATGGATTATTGCCCTCTTACGACTACAATTTTTACATTCGGGAAAAATGCGAGGGAGGTTTTTTTTCAAAAAATTCCTGTGTCGCGGAGGGAATGACGCAATGCTCGCCCCCGCCGGCTACCATCGTTGAGAATTTTAACGACGAGGAACTCTGCGAGCCCGTTTGCGGTGCGCTATGCCCGCTCACAGGCGCCTGGCTAAACGCTAGCAACGACCACTTCGACTGGTTAGTCAACAGTGGGCCTACTTCCACCACGCAGACAGGGCCTGAGGACGACTTCCCGGGCGGGGGGAATTACGTTTATGTGGAAACTTCCGGCACGCTGTGCCAAAATGGGAACACTGCTTACTTAGTATCTAAGTGCATAGAGGTGCATGCCGGACCGGATAGCTGCGATATGTCCTTTGATTATTTTATGTACGGCGTACACGTGAACGGCCTGGCCTTAGAAGCGACGACCGACGGCGGCGACTCCTGGCAAACGCTGTGGCAGGCGAGCGGCAATCAGGGGAACGTCTGGCGCAAGAAGTACGTCAATTTAGATACGGTGGATGGCAAAACCGCCCAGTTCCGGTTTGTGGGCAAAGGCGGCAACGGCATCCGGGGGGATATAGCGATTGACAATATCGTTTTTTATGGCTCCGAACTGTCCACCGAGCCTTCCTATACTTATTACCGCGATCTGGACGGCGACGGCTACGGAGACCCTAAAAATTATATAACTACCTGCCAGCCTTTGATTCCGCCGCCATTTGGGTACGTGACTAACGACGGGGATTGCAATGATTTTGACGACAACATCCATCCGGACGCTTTTGAGATTCCCTGCGATGGGATTGACAGCAACTGCAATGGCGACGATGACGAATATACCCTGCTGCCTGTATTCACTTTGGGCGATACCATCTGCAATAACGGGGAGGCGTTTTTGCTGGCACAGGGATTTTCGGGTGGAGGTATTTTTTGGTTTGACGCTCCGGAAGACGGAAACCTGCTGAATGTCGGAAACCTCTTCATCCCTCAAAATTTGCCCCTTAATACGACCCCCCAGCCATTGGAGCTAAAATTTTATGTGGAAGAAATAATCGGAGAATCCTGTGTCGCTGAGGGAAGGGATACGGTCAGCCTCGTCATCTTACCTACTCCGCAACTGGCGACCGCGGCGACTCCTTCCGGTTGTCTGGGAGAGCCTTTTGACCTGACCACTTTGGATTTGACGGACGAGCACGGCGTGAACGGCCAACTCAGCTATAGGG
Source organism: uncultured Saprospiraceae bacterium (assembly GCA_964643005.1). Lineage (GTDB taxonomy): Bacteria > Bacteroidota > Bacteroidia > Chitinophagales > Saprospiraceae > UBA6168. Next base: position 23,729 of record CAZXQI010000052.1, read on the forward strand.
ATGCCTCCTGGAATGAAATAAATCCGATAATTTATCCCCCTGCTTCCTCTGAATATTTTATTGTTTCAGATAGCCAGCAGGGATGCAGCGACACTTTGCGCATTAGCTATATAGTGGAGCCTGCGCCGGTATCTGTCATTGCCGGCGACTCGACGCTTTGCCGGGGGCAGGCTGCCGTTTTGACGGCTTTGGATATCGGCGCCGGCGTGGCGCCCCTGACTTTCAACTGGAACTTCAGCAATCAAACCAACGCCTCCATTCAGGTGACGAACAACCTGCCCATTGGACAATCGGCCACGTATTCCGTGACTGTGACGGGCGGGAACGGCTGTTCGGACACGGCCTCTGTCACGGTGGAATCGGTGACGAGTATTGACGCCGTACAGACTTCCACGTCGCCGGAAAGCTTCTGCGATGGGGCGGACGGCGAGATTATACTGACGCCGATTGGCGGGGTTCCGCCTTTCAATTATACCTGGGCGGGAGGGGGCGCTATCGGAGAACCCGGAAGCCTGCATTTGACAGGTCTGTCTAAGGGTACCTATTCGTTTACCGTCACCGACAGCGGAACGGAGGGCTGCGACTTTGTCGTTCCTGTAGTGGTGGTGGACGGGCCTTCGACGGTGACGACGATTGAAAATATTATACCCGTGAGTTGCAATGGGAATAACGACGGCTGCATTGAGATTGGCGTTTTGGGATCCAATCCTTCCATTTTGTGGAACACGGGAGACACGACGGAATTGGTATGCGGTTTAGCCGCCGGGAATTACGAGGTGACGATTAGCGATGGGAACTGTGAAAATGTTCTCAGCATACCCATGCCGGAGCCGACAGAACCCCTTTTTGCGAAGCAAAGTATTCAAAGTGTAAGTTGTTACGGCCATAGCAACGGCGCCATCCAGCTAACCGTTTTTGGCGGCACGCCCCCTTATCAGTTCCAATGGAGCAATGGAAAGAATACCCAGAATATCGAATCTCTGCCGGAAGGAGAGTATGCTGTGACGGTGACGGATGCCCGGGGCTGTTCGTACTTCCTGGAAAACCTCGTCGTATTTCAGCCCCTTGAGCTGGCCATTAGCGCGACTGCGCTGGCTCCTCCCTCCTGTTATGGTTTTCAGAATGGCGAAATATCCGTACAGCCGCAGGGCGGCGTTTCTCCCTATTCTTTAGTCTGGGACAACGGAGCGGTTGGCACTACGCTGACCAATCTGGCTGCCGGTTCTTATTCAGTTACCATGACGGATGCCCGGGGTTGTACGCAAAGTCAAAATATCCAATTGACGCAACCGGCGGCTTTAGTTGTTTCTGTCGAACAGGCGATAGCTCCAGTCTGCAACGGACTGAATACCGGCAGCATTGATATTTCCGTGAACGGGGGGAACGGTGGGTACAGTTACAGTTGGAACAATGGCGCCATCGTACAGGATTTGGAAAATATTGGCTCAGGGCAATATCAGGTCGTAGTCACTGATCAAAAGAACTGCGTTCAGAGTTCGCCGTGGATTGACCTTCCCGGGCCTGAGTTTATGGAGATGGCCTTTGGCGTAGTCAATCCTCCCTGCGTGGGGAGAGACGAGGGGGTGATATCGGCGCAGGTGATCAATGGCGGAGTTCCGCCTTACAGCTATTACTGGAGCACGGACGATTCCAGTCCTATTCTTGAATTTCTGCCCGGCGGCGAATACACCGTCACGGTGGTGGATGGAAATGGTTGCCAGTACGATACGACCCTGATGCTGTTGGCCGACCAGCCTATTTCAGTAGATATAGATACTTTCCATCTCACCTGTTTTAAAAACGAGTCGGGAAGCCTGAACCTGACCGTCTTAGGCGGAACGGCGCCTTTTGACATTGCCTGGAGCACCTCAGAGCATGGAAGCTATATTTCCGGCCTGTCCTCTGCCAATTACCAG
>CAZXQI010000053.1:0-24537 GCA_964643005.1 uncultured Saprospiraceae bacterium
GAGGGAATTGAGTGAAATCAGAGCGGAACTACAGCCCTGGGCAGCCGAACTCGTACCCTGGTCTAAAGAAGAAATGGAACAACTCTCCTTCCGCCAGATGAATAAATCCACCAAAAAAGGCATCTCGACCTCTGCAAGAGGAATTTTTACAACCATTTATCACGAACCACTGATTGCCTGGGCCTACCGAAAATACTTAGGCGGCAGCGAAAACGCCTTGCTGTACGCCCGCACCAGCGACAGAGAATTCATTTACCGCATGAAGTCTGGAGAGGTAGAAGTGGTAGTTAACAATGAACTTATCGGAAAGATTAATGCCGACGGAGTCCTATATAATTCAAAGGGGAACAAACAATTAGCTCAAATAAATAAAGATAGTGAGCAACTTTTGCTGCCGGTAAGCGTAAACAACCGACGTGTAGGAAATTTGACTTTGGACAAAGGATCGGAGAAGGATAATCCACGGGCTTTTCAATTTCTGACTAACATGTCGAAAGAAGAAGAAAATCTTTTTCTTGCGCTCTCCATCTTGGAAATGGCTAAAGCTGAGGTGTGAGCACCTACTATAAAGTTCATTAGTAAAAGCCTGATAATCAGTAAAAATTAAAAGAAACCTTTTAAAGTTTGCTCAGCTTAATAGAGTTGAATACTTTTGAGCAAATTTTAATATATCTGGTGTCGCCTACAATTCCACCAGATAAAGAGAGGTGTTTAACAGAAGACACAACTTCTGCTCTTTCAGACAGAAATTCCTATCTACTGCAAACTGTATAGATTACTTAAAGGACTTAAAGGACGTTAGTAAATTGAGAACTTTAATCCTCATTTTATGCAGCCTAAAACTTTAGCGGGGCGGCAAAAAGTGAAAAAAGGAATTTTAAACTATACTTCTACAACTTTTTTAAATTCAGGAACCATGAGTATTCCTTTACTTAACAAACCACTTAGAGTTTTCCCTGGTCATTTAAAATGGAGACTTCTGGGTCAGGCTTTTTTGCTGATGTTCCTTGGATTAAACGCCCTTTCAGTAAAGGCGGAAGGATCCAAAGACTTTGTCAATTACCCTGGATACAGAATATTTCTCGACACTCGAGACCCACAACAACTGAAGGTGTACGCTAATGCCGGAGAGTTCATCAACGTAGGCTCCAGCCACGTAGGTGTTCAGGGAGGCTTTATCGTAATCATTGATCCGTCTGGCGATACGATTCAAGTTTACGATAATACAGGCGCTACCACTGGACTGGCGATCATTCAGAACAACATCGAGGAATTGAACGGGCCCACCGGTTCGGCCAATGGAGGATATAACCCGGGAGTAATAACGGTGCCGCCTGACAAAGAGGGCGTCTGGACGATTGTTTTTGGCTATCCTTCCTACGTCAATTCTCCATTTACTAATTTGCTCAACAATGCGCCCTGGACCAGAGCGGCTAATCAGCCTAACACGAGACGGGCTGTGCTCGCTTGGGACGTGACGGTCTCATCGGGCGCTCCTGGCAACTTGGGAGGAACATTGCACGAAGGTCGCTTGTACAGCAATGAGCACATCTCTCTAATTAACGGAAATGGCGTGTTGACTTCTCCTGTTTTTTATGTACTGACCTTAGATGGCTATCTGTATGAAGTGAGGTTTAAAGATGCGGATCCTTTCCGCTTCCCCATCTCCTCCAATTCAAGAGGTTTGGTGGATGGCAATCTTCAACCGGTTTACAAGTCTAAGGCAGAAAACGCATTCGCCAGGTCGGATGATCCCGACGCCTGGGATCCAGGCTCTCTGTACCTGTATGAACCCCAGGCTGAGGATTTTGAAGGATTGATCAACAATAAAATATTTTTCAACATACCCGACCCCGCCATGCCAAAAACAGCGAAGGTGACGGATATCTTCCGGGAAAATACGCACGATACCTGGCTGTACAATAATTTGGAAATACTTCAGGTGCTCGATTTCTATTTTATCGGCGCCGATGAAGACGGCTTAGGCTGCGGCCCCGGAGTCATGCAGCTGGGACAGGGCGGCTGGTTCGTTTTTGAAACCAACCTCTCAGGCCATGTCGTTTTAGACTTAGACTTGAACAACAATGGAATCTTTGGAGAACCCAGAGACGTAAGGCTTACCGCCAATATTGAACCCGACGCCGGCCCCTTGATCGTCGATTCCATCTTCTGGGATGGCAAGGATGGCCTGGGAATAAATATTCCCATTGACACGGCTTTTGTTTTCCGATACAAGGCGAGCATCCGCTTTGGCGAGTTGCACATTGCAATGACCGACGTGGAAAACAACCCGCAAGGCGTCACTTTCCAATGGTTGAATGCCCCCCTTGGATATGCAGACAGCTTGTTTTACTATGATCACTCCGATATTGGAGGGATCGTGAGTGGAGGCGGGACTCCGGGCAATGCCCTGCCTACGTCCATTCCATTCAAATACTCCGGCAACTTTGGAAATGACAAGTACCTCGACCAGTGGTTCTTCATTGAAAATGTAATAGGGCCGGCTTTCGATACCATAGCAGTGGTCGAAAGCTGTACTTGTATAACCGGAGACGCCGAATTAGTGAAGGTAGAGGATGGCGGCGACCGGTGCGAAGGTGGAAGTATCACTCTGAGCGCTGTGAATACGGTAGATGGCATTGGCGACCTGATTTATAAATGGACAGGCCCCAATGGTTTCTCATTTACAGAAACCATTGCCGAAGGCGATACCAGCGCAATCTTCCTTTCCAATCTCACAGCTCTCAACGCTGGAACTTATAATGTCTATGCAGAGACGGAAGATGGATGCCTGAGCGAACCCCTGCACTTTACAGTGGTCGTCAACCTATTGCCGGTTATCAACGGTTTTAGTGGCGGCGGCAGTTTCTGCCTCGGCGAGAGCACTACGCTGAGCGCGGCAAATATCGCTTTAGGCATTACCACTATTGATTATATATGGACCTTCCCCAACGGCTCCACCGAAACCGGAACGGTTGCCGGAAATGCGAACATCCAGCTTTCTCTTCCCAACCTGACCGAAACGCAGGCGGGAACTTACACTCTGGTGCTAAGTTCGGAGCATGGCTGCGTGTCAGAAACTTTCAGCGTAGATGTGACGGTTAATGCGATACCTGTCTTAACCGCTCTGTCGGGAACCGGCGCCTACTGCTTAGACGACAATCTTTCCCTGAAGGCAGTGAACTCGACGGGCGGCATAACTACCATGATCTGCTACTGGACAGGTCCCAATGGATTTAACACTACCCAGACTGTCACAGGTACCGATACCGTGTCGCTTGACTTGACTAATGTCAACCCATCTTTTTCGGGATCGTACGAAGTGTATTGCGTTAGCAATTCCTGCGCTTCCAATTCGGTATTATTCAATATAATAGTGACGCAGGCTCCGGAAATCAACGCCATTTCTGCCGACAATAGTTACTGCGCAGGAACGGATGTTACTTTGACAGCGCAAAATAATCAACCTGGTACCGGCGAAATTACATACACCTGGATCGGGCCTAACCCGAATAACCCGCTCTTCCCATTCACAGCTACCGTGCCGGCAGATGCGAGTGGAAATAATTTTGGGCCATTCCCAGTGACGATTACGGACTTCCAACCTGAAGATACCGGCGTGTACACGTTAATCCTGGTAGCTGCCGGCGGTTGCCCCTCGGTTCCGCAGAGTGTTAATGTTGGAATACGGCCGACCCCGTCTATTTGCAATGTGCCGGATAAGTACGACGCCTGCCTCGGTCAGGATGTAATCCTGAGCGCTGAAAATTGCACGCCTGGCGTTGAGCCGATCGTCTATGTCTGGACAAACCCAGACGGATCTATTTGCAGCGAAGGCGTTAGTGGAAACTCCGGACCTTTTAAATGTCTCATTCCCAATATTCAGGAGGCAGACACAGGAATTTATACCCTGACCCTCACCTCTAACCTGAGCGGCTGTTCAGCCGACCCAATTGAGGTGGAAGTCAATGTATTCCCCGGTCTCAATATTGAAAACGTAACGCCGGACGGTTATTACTGCGAAGGCTCCGACGTCGTACTGACAGGAAATAATTCAGTCACCGTAGGCTCGCTGATCTACACCTGGACGGGGCCGGACGGTACGGTTCACGGGCCGTTTACAGTGAATGACGACGAACCTCTGACCTACGTAATCCACAACATTCAATTAGAAGATGCAGGCGACTACATCCTCCAGGTCAGCTCTGAGGGAGGTTGTGTGGCCGACCCGGATACCGTATTTGTTGGAGTTCTGAAAGGAGTAAAGGCTACCTGTACAGGAGGAGGGGATGTCTGCTCCGGAGACGGAATAATTCTCCAGGGCACAGTGATCACTTCTGCTGATTCTATCTTCTGGGCTTGGATAGGTCCCGATGGCGACACTATAGCTATCGGAGTCGGCGTGCCCCCAGGACCTTTCGAAATCATCATTATCGCCACGGGCGACAATGGCGGAGTTTATACTTTTAATGCCTGGACCATAGATGGTTGCTATTCGAGCGTAGTCACCGGGGTGACTGTCCATGAAACGCCCATTGCACATATTGTGACCCAGGATACCACGGCTTGTGAGTTAGATTTACTTACGCTTTGCGGTCAAAACCTAAATCCGAATGTTGGCGCATTTAGTTACGTTTGGGTTGCGCCGAACGGACAGATTGTCACAGGCGAAGGCTATGGAACTGAAATCTTCTGTGATGACTTTTCTCCGGCGATTGACTACGGAGAAGGATATTACGTCCTGATTATTAACGCAGAAGGTTGCACATCCGAACCTGACTCCGTTTATATCGAACTAAAACCCAACCCCGTCATCTCGATAATTAGTGGCGGCGGAACTTATTGTGAAGGCGATACTGCCGTGATATGCTTCATCAACACCAATCCGGAAATTGACAGTTTCTACTATACCTGTATCCTGGCTGACAGTACGCAAATCACGAGTATTGCATCTACCGAAGATACAATTTGTATAGACGTGACCATCGGCGGACCTTTCATCGTTTCCCTCGAATCTTTGGACGGCTGCGTCTCGAACTTAGCTATCGGAAATGTCGTGTTCTTACCCTCGCCGGATCTCGAAATTGATATTGTAGATACGCTTTGCGCCAATGAAGCGCTGTTTTTAAGCGCAGTGAACAATACGCCTGGCTCCGGTACGGTGGTCTATACCTGGACGGGTCCGGGTGGATTCATCTTCTCCGATACAGCGGACTGGCACGGGCCATTCCCCGCCCTGGATCCCGATCCTGAAACCGGACTTTACTGCATTGATATTTCCACCTTCAATGGCTGTGCAGATACAGCCTGCGTTGAAGTGACGGTCAATCCGATACCGGAAGTCACGAATCTGCATATTGAAGGAGGAGGCGAATACTGCGAAGGGGAAGAAGTGACGCTTTCCGGAACCGTCTTTATCGAAGGCGGCGGTATTGTCTCTTATGCCTGGACCTTTAATGGCGAAGTCATAGGCACAGGCGCTGCTCCGAGCGGAACCGTAGTGACCCACGACCTTGGCGCCGTTTCATTGGATGACAGCGGAGAATACTGTCTCGAACTGACTTCCAGCGAGGGATGCCAATCCGAACCGGCATGCACCACAGTAGTTGTTAAGCCTATTCCCGTAATTCTCGTAGCTACGGGCGGCGGCGAGTACTGCGAAGGCTCGACAGTCCCATTAAATGGCTCCGGAACTCCGGGGCTGGGCACAGTCGTTTACACCTGGATCGGCCCCGACGGAGAAGTGGTGTGCAGCGGAACAGCGCCCAGTGAAGGACCATTCCCCTGCTCTGTACCCGATGTCGAAACAAACCAGAGCGGAGATTATACCTTAGTTATAACGCTTGACGATTGTCCTTCTGTGCCTGCCAGCGTGAAGGTGGAAATCAATCCGATACCTGTCGTCATCGAAATAGAAGGCGAAGGCGAATACTGTGAAGGCGATTCTACCACCATATCTTTCACCATTGATACAAAAGGCGCCGCTAGCGTAGATTGGAAAATGACCGGCCCATTTAGCGACAATGGCACAGTGACTACCACGACGACCATTAGCTACCATATCGAGGTGAACAGCTCAACAGTTGGAACTTATACCATTACCCTTGTCTCCGATAAGGGTTGCGAGTCGGTTCCGGTCGTGATAGTGATCGACATTAAGCCAGTACCAGCGCCCGTACTGACGGCAGAACCCAATCCGCTTTGCCCAGGCGACGAATTGCAACTCAGCGTCGAGGGAATTGGAGAAGGCTTCACTTTTGAGTGGTTTAAGGACGGTGTCAGCCTCGGCGCGACAAGCGTTCCTTTCTTCAACGTGATAGACCCGACGGGCGGCAATTACTCAGTAGTGGTAAGCTCCGGCAATTGCTCGAATGGCTCTGCCGCAGTAAACGTGACCGTGCTCGGCGCCCCCGTTGCCGTGGATGATTCCTACGAGAGCCAACCCGGGATAGACGTGATTGGAAATGTCTTGGAAAATGACCAGGTCGGCAGTGGAGTGAGCGTATCTATTGTGCAGCAGGGGAATTTTGGTACAGTGACGATCGATCAGGATGGTAATTTCACTTATGTACAAGGATCTGAATCGTCCACTACAGACCAGTTTATTTATGAGATATGTCTGATAGATTGTCCGGACGTTTGCGACCAGGCTATAGTTACCATTACCTCGCTGGATGTTCCATGTGAAGTTCCAAACATATTTACGCCGAATGGCGACGGCGCCAACGATTTGCTCATCATTGACTGCGTCGTTCATAATCCGGATAATAGTTTCAAAGTCTTTAACCGCTGGGGAGACGAGATTTACTCGGCTGAACCTTACCTCAACGACTGGAATGGAACTTATGGCAAAGACGGCAAAGAACTTCCCGCCGCTACCTATTTCTATCTTTTCAAAAAAGATAAGAAAAGTAGCGAAGTGAAAGGCGGCTATATTGAAATTGTCAGATAATCATTTGAAATGGTGATTCGCTGTTCGGAACAGACCGGAACGCGAATCACCTTTCAGCTTCATTGAATCATCCATTAATCCTCGGACAATGAAAAAGATAACCTATACTCTTATTATCACATTCCTTTCAGTGACAGCCTGGTCGCAGAGTGAGCAACTGTTCACGCACTACATGTTCAACAGGCTGAACTTCAACCCGGCATCGGCAGGCTATAAGGAAGTCCTCGATGCAGGCGCCATCTACCGCAACCAATGGTGGTCCGGCATTGAAGGCGCGCCCACTTCCATCAACGTGTATGCGCACATGCCCTTTGCCAAATTGCGCAACGGCCTGGGGATAAACCTGATCACCGATAAAATCGGATTGCACAATGTACTTTCTCTCGGACTGAGTTACGCCTACCGCATCCGCTTCAATGAAAACAACACCCTGGCTATCGGCTTGGGAGGACGTTTTGAAAATGCAAGGGCGGACTGGTCGAAAGCAAATAACGCCGTCAAACCTGATCAGCTGTTTTCTATCAGCGATCTGACTAAGACCGGAACTTTCAACATCGGCCCCGGAGTGTTTTTCACCAGCAAGAACTTTTATGCGGGGGTTTCAATTCCCCGTATACTGGCCAACTCCCTATACCTCGCCGACAAAGACAGCTTTGGCGGGAAAGTCAACACCTACTATGCACAGGCAGGCTTGGCTTTGCCGATGGGACAGAACCTGAAACTGCTGCCCAACCTTCAGGTGCGCTACAATCCGCATACGCCCTTTGATATTGACGCCAACGTGAATCTGTTGTTTTACGACTTCTTCATGATTGGAGCTAACTATCGTCTCGACGACTCCATTGACGGCCTCATTAGATTCCAGTTTAAAAACGGACTGGCTATAGGATTCGCCATGGACTTTACTGCATCGGAACTGAGTAAAGCTACCACAGGGAGCTTTGAGGTCATGCTGGGATATACCTTCCCTTGTGAAGATTGCGTCATCAAAAATCTGAGATATTTTTAAAATTGGTAAAGGCTCGGATGTATAGGAAACCCTTAGAATTCTTTTTCATCCTCCTTCAAAAAAAATAAGTCCAATGAAGAATATAAAACCCTTGCTTCTACTATTTTGCCTGGCTATTACCGGACAAGTCCTGGCGCAAGGTGTTGAAATCAACAACATCAAAGCAATCAACACCGACCGACTGGATTTTAACCCCGTGCCATACAATAATGGTCTGATTTTCACCTCTTCCAAGGCGAACAGGTTCCTGCAATGTCCCTCTGATAACCCGGGAGACTACACAGATTTGTTTTATGCAGAGAAAAAAGACGACGGTACATTTTCGGAGCCGAGGAAATTGAAAGGCGGCGTCAACGGAAAATACAATGACGGAGCGGCCACCTTCAACGCCATGGGTGATAAAATGATTTTTTCCAGAAATAACCTTTTGGGAAAAAACGACCAAAACATCATTGACCTGAAGTTGTACTCCGCAGACTTTGTCGGCAACGAATGGACTAATGTGACGGAATTGCCTTTTAACAGCGACGACTGGTCCACTTGCCACCCGACTCTGTCTAAAGATGGAACTTTGTTGATCTTCTCCTCCAACAGACCCGGCGCCATAGACGGGAGCATGGATCTGTACTCCGCAAGATTGGAAAACGGAGTGTGGAGCATCCCCGAGAACCTCGGCCCTGGCGTCAATACCGGGGGGACGGAAATCTTCCCCTATCTCGACGAATTCAACAACCTGTTCTTCTCCTCCGATGGATTGGGAGGTTCGGGAGGCTTAGATATTTTCGCAGCCAGAATGGACGAGAACGGCGTCTGGCAGTTGATAGGAAACCTCGGCGCTCCCTTTAACCAGAGCGGCGACGACGTCAATTTCGTCTCCCTCAAGGGAGGTACGGAAGGCTATCTCGCCGGTACCCGCTCTGGCAATGACGCCAAAGGACTCGACGACATCTACCACTGGACTTACGAGCCGGAAATGATGGACGCCATTATCGTCGTGGTGGATAAAACGACCAATGAGCGGCTATCAGATGCCAAGGTTGATATTGCCATGACTGGCTTCGGCAACATGTTAGAAGCGGTTTATGGAGGCGGGCCGGACATGCCGATGAGCTTAATGACCGACCACAACGGCGCTGTAACGCTTAAAGTGACCAAAGGCTCCAGCTATGCCATCACAGCTCAAAAAGACGGCTATAAAATAGAGACAAGGGAAGCGTCCACCGAAACGCTGACCGCACAGCCCGAATACATCATTCCTCTGGAAAAAGATAAATTCATCGCCAACCTGCGAGTGCTAGTAGTGGAAGACCCATCTCAGGCGCCTATTCCTCTGGCCAATGTCGTCGTGCTCGACAAGACCACAGGCCAGCCGGTCAACCTGACTACCGGCTCTGACGGCTCCACCAATACGCAAATTGACTGCGATCACGAATACGTTATTTCCGCCAGTAAGGATCCCTACTACGACAATTCCATCAACCTAACTGATTTTATAGTGGATTGTAAAAACGGCAGTGTTGAAGTAATAGTGCCTTTGAAATCGCCGCTCATCGTCATCCTCGAACCTATCTTCTTCGACTTTGACAGATTTTATATCAGAAAGCGCGATGCAGCGCCTACGCTTGACTCGCTGGCTTTGATTTTGAACCGCTACCCAAGCCTTCAGATTAAACTGGGCGCTCACTGCGATGCCAGAGGCGCCACGAATTACAATGATCGCTTAGCTAAGAACAGAGTGAACAGCGCTAAAAGCTACCTCGTCAAAAAAGGTATTGCGACAGAGCGTATCAGCACGGAAAGCTTTGGCGAACGCAACCCGGTCAACGATTGCGTTGACAACGTCTATTGCCCGGAATCGGATCACCAGCTCAACCGCAGGGTGGATGTAACCGCCGAACGCCATAAAGAGGGCGGAATTGACTTCAGAACGAGGCCTGTGGACGAGATGAATGTAGTCTCCGACCGCAAATAGTATTTCAGGATTTTTTTCTTCCCAAAAGAAGCCGCAGTAAAATCATTTTTCTGCGGCTTCTTAGTTATGAGGAAAACCTGTGGAACCCCTTATAGACGCCCGCAATCATGCCTTTCAGCCGCTCCCTGACGAATAAACAAAAAAATATTGGAGCCAACGAGAAATTTAATCTTGAAAAAGACGGAGGAAAGATAGGCTTGCTGCCGGATTAGACTACTTTTGCGTCTCGAAAAAAACATCATAAAAAGACTCAAATTTCATTCATGCTTCTACTCGTTGTTGCCTTATTTGTCATCGGTTATGCAGTCATTGTATTTGAACATCCGTTGAAACTAGACAAAACGGTTCCAGCAGTATTGACTGGAGCCTTGCTGTGGGCTGTCATCTCGCTGTCCGGATTAGGGGTTGTTGACCACGAACAACAGGTCGGGGAACTGAACAGCGTCTTGCTGCACCACGTCGGCAAAATTGCCGAAATCCTCTTTTTCCTCATTGGCGCCATGACTATCGTCGAATTGATAGACCTGCACCAGGGCTTCGACGTCATCACCAAACGCATCAGGACGACAAAGAAAATCACCATGCTTTGGTTGATTTGCATAATTGCCTTCTTTCTGTCGGCGGTATTGGACAACCTTACCTGCACCATTGTGATGGTGTCTCTGCTGCGCCGCCTTGTGCCTGACAGAGAGCAGCGTATCTGGTTTATCGGATTTGTGATTATCGCAGCCAATTCGGGCGGCGCCTGGTCGCCTATCGGGGACGTCACCACCACCATGCTTTGGATTGGAGAGAAAGTATCTTCCGGCAGCCTGATTTTAGATCTGTTTCCTTCATCCGTGATTTCTATTGCCCTGCCGGCTTTCATCGCTTCCTTTTTGCCGGCCTTCAAAGGTAATTTGGATGTCGCCCATCAGGACAATACGGCCATTACCGACCAAAAGCGCCAGTTGCTCAGCAGCCGCACCATGCTCCTTTTCGGAGTAGGAGGACTGATTTTCGTACCTGTTTTTAAAACCATCACAGGGCTTCCTCCTTATGTGGGAATGATGTTCTCTATGGGTGTCGTGTGGTTGATCTCTGAATACATTCACCCCGAAGAAGATTTTACCGAAGAGCGAAAACACCTTTACTCAGCCCGGTACGCCCTGTCCAGGATTGAAATGTCCAGTATCCTGTTCTTCCTGGGGATTCTGGCGGCCGTAGCCGCTTTGGAGGCCGTAGTAGGCGGCGTGAATGCCAATGGAGAGCCGATAGGGCTATTGATGAGCATGGCTGAGAAACTGAATACTTCCATTCCCAATTTAGATATCGTCATTTTTATCTTAGGATTCCTGTCGGCCATCATTGACAACGTGCCATTGGTGGCGGCCACGATGGGTATGTACTCTATGGACATGCACCCGATGGATGACAAACTCTGGCAGTTTATCGCCTACTCGGCGGGTACGGGAGGCAGCATGCTCATCATTGGCTCGGCAGCCGGGGTAGCAGCCATGGGAATGGAGCGCATTGATTTTATTTGGTACTTGAAAAAAATAGCCTGGTTGGCGCTTATCGGCTTTCTTGCCGGTGGATTATTTTTTCTGGTTTGGTACCCCCTTGTCCACCACTGACAACTATACGCAAGATAAACACAACGGCTTTTTCTCTTTAGTATGCCGGTTTAGGCATGGATCTTTATTTTTTATTCTTAACAACTGGCATTACGCACCCTTAAAAACTTTGGAGATGAAGTTCATTGACCGTACGACATGAAAGGCGACAGATTCCTTCCTGGGCTTTTATGAGCGCAAAGCAGGTCTTTACCTGAGCCATTTTTAACTTTCTCACCTGCGCTTAAGCTCGCATGTAGGCGGGTAGTTGAGGCGCCGCCGCCCTCGGATACAGCCGCTTAATGAGAAATTTCAAACCTCAGACTCAAGCGGCAGAATCGTTTCGCTTCCCGATGACTAGCAGCTTTCTGAACCTTGGATGTCGTACTATCTGGCAACTTACTAACCTAAGTTTTTAGAGTGAGCAACGTCGGTTAACAGTTTAAATTCCGACTCTTATGATTGCAGCCGTTGTAGCCGTCTTTATTATAGGCTATACCCTCATCGTATTTGAGCATCCGCTCAAATTGGACAAATCGGTGCCTGCTCTATTGGCAGGCGTACTTTGCTGGGTTGTCATTGGCGTTTTTGGATTGCCCGTAGTCAATGAAGCCAACGAACTGGCATCCTCCAAAGATGTCTTAATTACCCAGATGGGTGAAATATCCCAAATCCTCTTTTTCCTTATCGGGGCGATGACCATCGTAGAATTGGTGGATCTCCACCAGGGCTTCTCCGTCATTACCGATCGCATCAAGACGACCAACAAGAAAACCCTGCTCTGGCTGATTTCCTTCCTGGCCTTCTTCCTCTCCTCCGTCCTCGACAACCTGACGACGACCATCGTATTGATTTCTCTGCTCCGCAAATTGGTGCCGGATCGAAACGAACGGCTGTGGTATGTCTCCTTTGTGGTCATCGCAGCCAATGCCGGCGGCGCCTGGACGCCCATCGGCGACGTCACTACCACCATGTTGTGGATCAAAGAAAAAGTCAGCACGGTCGGCCTGATGGAACACCTGTTCCTCACCTCGGTGCTCTGCCTGGCCGTCCCCTTGTTTATCGCAGGATTCCTGCCGGTATTTAAAGGTAAAATCACCATCCCCGAAGCAGTCCAGGCGGAAAAGACCAAAGCCCATAAACTGCTGAGCAGCAAGACCATGCTGATTTGCGGCATAGCGGGGCTGATTTTTGTCCCGGTTTTTAAAGCCATTACCGGCCTGCCGCCCTTTATGGGTATGATGTTCTCTCTGGCTTTTGTCTGGTTGGTTTCTGAATACATCCACCCGGAAGAAGAATTCTCCGAAGAGAGAAGACAGATGTACAGCGTCCGACACGCCCTCTCCAGGATAGAATTTTCCAGCATCCTGTTCTTCCTCGGTATCCTGCTGGCAGTATCTTCTCTGAGCACGGTGGTCGCCTCCACCCATGCCGATGGATATCCCGTCGGCTTGCTGGGAACCCTGGCAGAGCAGCTTCAGGTCGCCATACCCAATTTAGATATCGTGGTGGTAATCATCGGCTTCCTCTCGGCGATCGTTGACAACGTGCCGATAGTAGCCGCAGTCATGGGGATGTTCCCCGCCGACTTATTCCCAATGGACGCCAAGCTGTGGCAATTCGTCGCCTACACCGCAGGTACCGGCGGCAGCATCTTCATCATTGGTTCGCCAGCGGGAGTAGCGGCTATGGGCATTGAGCGCATGGACTTTATCTGGTATTTCAAAAGAATATCGCTGCTGGCTCTGATTGGATACCTGTCCGGCGTCTTTTCATTTTTGATTCTGTACGAGCTGTTGCTCGCCTGATTTTTTGAGCCTGAAACCCAGGGTCGTAAAATCTATGGGTCGCAACGAAGGTTCTGTCGGCTTTGAACGAGCAGGCAGAACCTTTTTTTTGCAAACGTTAAGAGAATGCTAATCTGCCGGTTTTAATAAAGTATATGGAGGGCAATCCGTATAATTTTGCCCTGTCCTCCAATGCCTCTTTTATTTGAAAAGTGAAGTCTGAAATGAGAAATTTTACGCTATTCATCCTTTTATCCACCCTTTGCCTGGCCTGCCAGGGCAATCAGGAGAAGAAACTACTCGGCGACTGGCAGGGCGCCGTCTTATTAGAAGACGACATGCCGATGGATTTAGACCCCCGAATCATAAGCTTCCGATTCCTTTCCAACGGCGCTTACCAGTACAAGGGCACATTGAATTACAGAGAATCGGGAACCTTTAAAGTGAAGGGCGATTTGCTCTACACCCTCGACACCATCAATAAAGCCTCCTCAGAGAAGACCGTTAAAATCCTCAACCTGACCCAGGATTCTCTTTTTATAAAAATGAATGCAGACGGAAAGCAGCGCATCGTCAAGTTAGTTAGGAACTAAGCGCCTGGAATTCAGTAAGGAATCTAAAGGGAGGAATTTATACTACGCCCGCCCGCCTTTATATTTTTTTTGAAAAAAAACTGTGAGGAAGGAGGCGAGTACGAATGGAAAGGTGAGGATCATCCACTGATACTTTGCCATGATCAGCCAGACGACGATAGACAGTAGCGTGGAAACAGCAGCCCAAACTACATTTTTTAACTCCCTGCCAGCAAAGACAATAGCGCATAAAATGGCATTGTAGCTGAACAGCCCTACCCCGATAAGCTCGAAAGGGACAAAGCAGTATCCAATCAGACCGCTCAGGAGAGCGGCTACAAAGCCGTACAGACCCGCAGTCGGAGAACTGATCAGAACGGCGAACAGGAATATAATCCCCGGCAACAGCCCCTCCTGAAAAATGACCTGCCCATATCCTTTAAATGGAAAAAGATACCGATCGCCGGCTGCCGGAACCAAAGCGGGAAGCTCCAACAGCAGATCTGGCATTGTTCTTTTTACTAAAAAAATAATCGCCCAGGTAGCCAACACG
Source organism: uncultured Saprospiraceae bacterium (assembly GCA_964643005.1). GTDB lineage: Bacteria > Bacteroidota > Bacteroidia > Chitinophagales > Saprospiraceae > UBA6168. Next base: position 14,441 of record CAZXQI010000053.1, read on the forward strand.
AAAGGCAGCGTAAAAGCGGCTATTTTTTTTCTAATAAAAAAATGTTGGAGCGCAGTTGCCAAAACCGAAGTTAATACGACGATTATCCAACTGATAAAAACGGGTTTTAAAAAAAGAAAAACGGCGACGCCCACTAAGGCGGCGCTGAATCCATACAATCCCTGCTCTCTTTCTTCCCTGTCGTATTTCAAAATTTCCGCCGTCGCTGTTCCAATTGCCGCCGCCAACAGCGCCCCGGCGCCCATGTAAAAGGAGCCGATGAAAATCCCGATGAGCAGGGCCAAACCGGTCGCCGCATTTCCCTGGAGCATGATCTGCCCGATTCCGCGGAAGGTGGTTTTTGTAAAAAGCCGGAGATAGCTCATTGATTTTCTGATTGCCTGGTTGTTGGTTCTATTGGCGTTGAGGGCGCTAACAGAATTCGTTAAAAAAGTATGTTTCAAATGAAAATGGCGACTGAGGACATTCCCCAAAAACAAAAGGAGGGAGCGTTGCACCTCCTCCTTTTGTAAATGGAAGAAAATTTCTTCTGAGTATTGATGATTTATTCTTCTTCCTGTGCTGCTGCCGCAGTTTCTTCTACTACTGCAACTTTCGGAACTACCTTTTTAGGAGCCGATGAAGATGGATCCAGACCGGCTACTTTGGCGTGGAATACAGCCTTTTCTGTCCTGGCCTTTTCCCTGCGCTTAGCAATCTTATCTTCCTTTGCCTCTATCCAGTCATTGTATTTTGTCATGGCTGTTTCTTCGTCGAATACGCCTTTGGCCACGCCCCGCATCAGGTGCCTGCGGAAATAGACTCCCTTAAAGCGAAGCATTGCTTTGACGGTAGCTGTAGGCTGTGCGCCTTTGGCCAGCCAGTCGAAGGCTTTGTCGCGGTCAATTTCAATACTTGCCGGACTGGTCAGCGGATTGTAAGTGCCAATTTTTTCGATGAAACGGCCATCGCGAGGAGCGCGGGCGTCGGCGATGACGATGAAGTAGAAGGGTTGTTTCTTTTTTCCCTTTCTTTGCAATCTGATTTTAACTGCCATATTTTAAAGGTTGTTGGAAATTAAAAACTGAAACTGTGATTTTTGCTTTCAAAAAAGCCCGATGCCAAAGCCCGCACCACGCCTCTAAGTTTTAAAATTTCCAGGTTAGAACCATCCCCGCGTACCCTGATAAACAGGCCGTGGGATTAAGCGGGCGCAAAGGTATGCTTTTTTATTCCTTTAATAGTAATTTCCTTTTGAGAAAAATGCGCTTTCATTCAGGCTCTTAGCTCTGGTTCCCGGACTGAATAAGCCTGTGTGATTTTTTATTAAAACCTTCTTTTTTGTGATGAAAACTCTTGTCTCAGTCCTTCTCCTGCAACTCCTCGCCCTGAGCTTGTTTTCCCAGACTAACCTTTCGGGAGTTATCAACCAATACGCCAAAGTGTCGGCGCTCGACCCCTGTAGCGGGAAGCTGAGCCTGACCGACGCCTCTTCATTCAGTCCCGGCGACCGGGTGCTGCTCATTCAGATGCAGGGCGCCCTCATTGACCAGTCCAACGGCTCCGACTTTGGAAGCGTGCTCGATGTAGGTAGCGCCGGCCTTTTTGAAAAAAATGAAATCGCCTCAAAAAACGGCGACGATATTTTTCTGAAATACTTCCTCCTGAACGACTACGACGCAGGCGGCTCTGTGCAACTCGTCAGCTTCCCCGTGTACTCCGACGCAGTCGTTGCAGATACTTTGAAAGCGGCGCCCTGGAATGGCGCCACGGGCGGAATACTGGCCTTTGAGGTGGAAAATACGCTGAGCCTGGAAGCCCCCATAGACCTAAGCGGGCAGGGCTTCCGGGGAGGTTTGAGAAAGGTTGTCGTCAGTGGATGCACCTTCCTGACCAATGCAGGCGATTATTATTACGACAGCGCCAACTGGCGAGGCTCCGCAAAGGGAGAAGGCATCGCAGCCTTTATCCCGGACAAAGAGCATGGACGCGGCGCACAAGCCAATGGCGGCGGCGGAGGCAACGACCACAACAGCGGCGGCGGCGGAGGCGCCAACGGCGCTCCCGGCGGCTTAGGCGGGAAGCAAACCCCGTCTTCCACTTTTGGCTGCTACGGCAATTATCCTGGCAGAGGAGGCAAGGCGTTTCCCATTCCGCCCGGCCGCATTTTTATGGGCGGCGGCGGCGGTTCAGGACACACCGACGATACCAATGCGGGTAGCTCCGGCGGCAATGGCGGCGGGATACTCATCCTTCGAGCCGGGACGATCAGCGGCGACAACCAGACCATCGCAGCTAACGGTGCAACGCCTCCCACTACCGGCGGCGACGGCGGCGGCGGCGGCGGCGCTGCCGGCGCCATCCTGATAGAGGCTCAGACCCTGACGGGAAGCATTTCCATAGAGGCAGTTGGAGGAAATGGCGGCAACGTCAACAATCCCTCCGACCGCTGCTTCGGGCCGGGCGGCGGCGGTAGCGGCGGCTGGCTGCTGAGCAACCTGACCACTTTTGCTTCGGTAGCCTTAACAGGTGGACAGCCTGGCCTCAACTCTACGCTCTCCAGCCAATGCAATGGCCTGTCCAATGAAGCTACCGCCGGCGCTAACGGAATACAGAACAACCTGGCCGAAGTTCCCGCCTCCACTGAACCGGGCGCGCAGACGCTCATCCTCCAGCAGCCTCAGACAACGGCGGTTTGCGAAGGAGAGCCTGTTGTCTTTTCTATGGAAGCCCAGGGCGTTTTGCTCAGCTTCCAATGGCAGATTAACAATGGCGCCGGATGGAGCGACCTGACAGACGACTTAGTCTATTCCGGCGCCCAGACCCAGGAACTACACCTGGCCGCTGCGGGCATAGGCCTGAATGGCAGCCAATACCGTTGCCTGCTCAGCGGCCCCTGCACTGCCGGATTGTCAACAACATCGGCAACTCTGACGGTAACTTCTCCGCCGCTGGCCGGATTCTCCGTCCTCTCCTTAGGCAACGGCGTCTTCCAGTTCCAAAACGCATCCACCGGCGCTACGACCTACGTCTGGAGCTTTGGCGATGGAACGCAGAGCAGCGAGGCCTCGCCCGTCCACACTTTTTCCGATCCGGGAAATTTCACCGTCTCGCTGACGGCGGAGGGCGATTGCGGCGAAGATGAATACTCGCAGCAGGTAACTGTCGTCCTGGGCTTTATACCCCAGGCCGATTTCTACGCCCCCACGCCGGCAGGTTGCGCTCCGCTCGCGGTTCAGTTCCAAAACCAGAGCGCAGGCGCCAACATTACAAGCTTTTTTTGGGAATTTGAAGCTGGAAACCCGCCGAACTCCACCGATGAAAACCCCCTGGTAACTTATTCTCAACCAGGAACTTACGACGTTTCCCTCACCGTGGAAAACGACCTGGGAGAGCATACGCTCCTAAAGGCAGGTTACGTGACGGTGTTCGAAGCGCCGCAGGCAAATTTTTATTTCTCGGTGGATGGATATATCGCTACCTTTTTTAATGCCTCTTCGGGAGCTTCGGGTTACTTCTGGCTTTTTGGCGATGGCAATTCCTCCTCAGAACAAAATCCGGTACACGTCTATCAAAGCTCCGGCCTTTACGATGTCGTCCTGTCGGTAGCCAATGGAAACTGCGGCAGCGCCATTTCTCACCAGGTTCGAATCGGCTCTACCGCTGCCAACGAACCTTCACAGACCCCTCCTCTCATCGTTTTTCCCAACCCCGTGGGGGAGGAATTCTACCTGCTTTTTTCAGACCATGAATACGCTTCTGTTTCCCAGGCCAGACTTTGGGACGGAATGGGGCGCCTTTGCAGAACTTTCGACCACCTCCGACAGGGACAGGCTTTCTCCATGACGGGATTAGCTCCGGGTATTTACCTCCTGCAAATGGGAGATCATTGGCAGCGCTTAGTAAAACTGTGAGGCAGGAAAAAATCAAAAATCTAAAATCGTCTGATGATTTGAGATATTAGACGGCGTGGAACTGAGGCGGAGGGCAAAAATCAAAAACCTATTATCGTCCGTTTTCTGTCATCCATCCATCCCGGCGCTCTTTTGGCGTCCCTTCTAACTTAGATTGACGATATAAGATTGACGATTTTTGATTTTAGATGGCGTGGAGCTGGGGCTGGGGGAAAAAATCAAAAATCTGAGGTCGTTCATTTTCTATTGCCCATTCATCCCGGCGCTCTTTTGGCGTTCCTTCTAACATAGATATGCCTCTTCGAGTATAGCCCCGAAGGGGCGGAATACGTTAGCAATGGGTGTAGCCCATTGAGCAGAGAGTTAACATACATAAGCAGCCCTGAAAGGGCGTAATACAAAAGCAGGAGCCCCTTTCCACCCCAAAAGCCAAAAGGAACCCAAATCAAAAATCACAAATCGTCCATCTTATATCGTCAACCAGAAAAGGAAAAGCTTCTTTCCATTCCAAAGCCAAAAGGAGTCAAAATCAAAAAACAAAAATCGTCCATCCCGACTATACAAGCCCAGCGTGGGGAGCTTTAGACTGACCGGAGAGTGAGTACGCAGATTGCGGGGATTTTTTTCTTTGAACTATTCCTCCTTCCTAAAGGCTCATCTGATGTTTCACTTTTCGGAAGTTGACGTTGTAGATGTCCGTTCGCCGGTCTCTCAGGGTTTGGACGTTGCCGTGGAGGTGTAATTCTTTGAGCAGGTCAAGATCCAGGTCGGCGATGAGGATCATCTCCGTGTTGGGGACGGCTTCGGAGTGGATGCCCTCTACGGGGAAGGCGAAGTCGCAGGGGGTGAATACGGCGGACTGGGAGAACTGAATATCCATGTTGTGGACTTTGGGCAGGTTGCCCACGCAGCCGACCAATGCGACGTAGCATTCATTTTCGATGGCTCTGGCTCTGGCGCAATTCCGCACGCGGGCGTATCCATTTTGCGTATCGGTTAGGGAAGGGACAAAGAGGATGTTCATGCCCTGGTCGGCCAGTACCCGCCCCAATTCGGGGAATTCCACGTCGTAGCAAATCAAAATACCGATTTTGCCGCAGTCCGTATCAAAGACTTTTAACTCGTTGCCGCCGATCATTCCCCAGGTTTTTCGCTCGTCGGGGGTAGCGTGCAGCTTGATGAAGCGCTCCGTTTCGCCATTGCGCCTACAGAGGTAGCCGGCGTTGTAGAGTTTGTCATTTTCCATGAGGGGCATGCTTCCCGTGATGATGTTGATATTGTAAGAGATGGCGAGCGCAGAGAAGCGATCTCTAATTGGCTCGCTGTATTTGGCCAGCTCCCGAATAGCCTCCGGTTCAGAGAGGTGGTTGAATCTGGCCATGAGCGGAGCGTTGAACATTTCGGGGAACAGAGCGAAGTCGCAGCGATAGCTGGAGACGGCATCTACGAAGTATTCCACCTGCTCGATGAGTTCGTCCAAAGATTTGTAGGGGCGCATCTGCCATTGTACCAGCCCCACGCGCACGTATTCCTTTTGGGCGATGGGTCGCTTTTTTTTCGCCTGCTGGTAGTAGATATTGTCCCATTGCAGCAGGGAGGCAAATTCTTTGCTGGCCTTATCGCCGGGCAGATAGCCGCGCATCACTTTTTTTACGTGGAAGTCATTGGAGAGCTGGAAAGTGAGCACGGGATCGTAAATCTTTTTCTCTTTCACCTTTTGGATGTATTCCCTGGTGCTTAGTTCTCCGGCGTATTGGTGGTAATTGGGCAGCCGTCCGCCGAATACGATAGCTTTGAGGTTGAGTTGTTCGCAAAGCTCCTTGCGGTAGTCGTATAGGCGCCGTCCCAGTCGCAGTTGCCTGAATTGTTTTTTAATAAAAACATCAATGCCATACAGGACATTTCCCTTTGGCGTATGGGTGTCAAAACTGAACTCCCCGCAGATTTCGCTGTAGGTGTGATTGTCGCCGAAATCTGAATAATCCACGATGATGGAGAGTGCGCAACCGACAATCTCGTCGTTTACGGCCACGGCAACCTGGCCCTCCTGGAAGATGTTTATCAACTTGTTCAGTTGTCCCCTTTCCCAATAATTATCCGACATGCCGCTATAGGCTTCTTCCATGATGGCTTTGATGGCGTCGTAATCTTCCGGCTCCAAATAGCGGAGCTCAACTTTGTCAATTGAAGGCGTCATTATTTATTCGTTAGATTCAAATTCCCTTTTTTGAATGTATGATTTCACAGCCGTATTGAACAACAGAAAGAGGGTGGTTAGCAGCCCGATTCTGGCGATCAAATCTCCCCAGCGCACATAAAAGGTAATTTCATTATTAAAATGAACCATATCCCGGATAGCCGCTTCCTCGCCGTAGCGGGTAGGCTGGAGGATGTCGCCCCGCTGATTCAGGAAGCAGGAAATCCCCGTGTTAGCTGAACGGGCAATGCTTCGTCTGGTTTCAATAGCCCGCAGGGAGGCAAACTTCAGGTGCTGTTTGTGGCCTGCCGTGTTGTCCCACCAGCCGTCGTTGGTCATGATGAAGGTGGCTTCGGCGCCTGCCTGAACGTAGTTGGTGTGGTACTCGCCGAAAATACTTTCGTAGCAAATAACAGGCGCCACCCTTCCATTGTTGCCCGGGAAAGCCTCCCGATAGGGCTGACTGCCAAGCCCTTCCATCGTCCCGTCGAGTTTGTCCACTAAGGGTTTCAGGAAAAAGAAGATTTCGGGATATGGGAGTATCTCTGCGCCGGGCACCAATTTGGATTTGATGTAATACGGCACGCTGTCCGTCGAGGCGTCAATCTGAATGGCGGCGTTGTAGGCCTCCCAGTTGATGGTCTCTGTTCCTCTGCGCTCCGTCCTGGTATGGCGGGTCTTTTTTTCGTTGGGTTTAAAAATTTTGTAGGCGCTGACGCCGGTTACTAATTCCAGATGGGGATAATTTTTTAAAAAATCTCTCAGTTCCAGCACGATGGGACTGACTTCGAGCTGCCTCAGGTCGCCCACGTTGAAGGAAGTCTCCGGCCAGACGAGGTAGGCCGTCTCGTCCGTCAGGGCGGCAGCCGATAGTCGCAGGAAGGTTTGCAGTTGCTCCTGCTGCGTGAGGCTGAATTTCTGGTAGTGCGGCTCAAAATTCGGTTGCACCACGACGACTTCCAGCTCCTTCCCTTTGTCCGCCTGTTTGGAATAACTGATGAGGGAAATGCCGATGGGCGCCAGGAGGAGCAGGGCTATTCTAAAAATCTCCCATTTATAATGGCTGAGATTCCTGAAAGCCCCCCCTTCCGCGGACATTGATTTTTTTATTAAATTGAAAATCAGGAAGTTGGCTAAGAGTATCCAAAGTGTGCCACCGAAGGCGCCGGTGTATTCATACCACTGCACCCAGGAGGGAAATTCGGCGAATGCGTTGCCCAGATTGAGCCAGGCCCAGGAGATTTCCCAGTGCAGATGCAGCCATTCAAACGCTATCCAATAGGCCATAAAAGCTAAGTAGCTGAGGCGGGGCGTCGTCTTTTTCGTCCAGCTAAAAAGCAGGAAGGGTGCGCTCATAAAGAATGCGTTCAGCCAGATGGCCACGATTCCTGCGGCGAAAGCCGTGTTCCCCACCCACCAGGTAGTGAGGATGTTCCAAAGGACGAAAGTGTGGTAAGCATAGCCCCAGAGCGCCCACCTGCCAACGCTGCCCTTTTCCTGTTGGGAGATTTCGTGTTCGACCAGCAGCAGGGGAACCCAGCCGACGAACATTAGAAAAGTGAAGGGTAGGGGAGGGAAGCCCAGCGAGAGCAGCGCCCCGCTCAGGGTGGAGAGGCCGAGCCAGCGCAAACCCTTTGGGTGGCGGGTGTATTTTTTCCAAAAAATCAATACGACCGAAACCCAGGTCAGGATGAAAAAAAATAGCGGCAGGCGCCCCCATAATTCCTCCTTTTGCCAAAGAGAAAACAGAAGGAAGGCGAGGATGGCCGCTGCGCTCAGGGCGGCGCCCGTCAGAGAAAGTCGAAGTGTTTTGGTCACGATGTCTGTTTTAGTCTGATAGGTTCCTGCATTTTTGTTGTTATAAAAATGTAAGGCAGGAGGCAGCTAAATTACATTATTTTTGCCCTTTTAAAATGATACAATGAAAAGTAAAAGTTTGGGCTGGAAGACAGGCGACGGGCTGACGATTCAGGCTATACACTGGCCCGCCCAACCTGCTAAGGCAGTGATTTGTATCGTTCACGGCCTGGGCGAACATTCAGGACGTTACGCGGAAGTGGCAACATTTTTTAACAAAAAAAATATGGCCGTACTGGCTGCCGACCGGAGAGGGCACGGCCGTTCGGAGGGTAAGAGAGGACATATCTCTCATTACGCCGCCCTCCTCGATGAAATTGATTTGCTGCTGGACAAAGCCGCCGAACTGTATCCTGAATCTCCGATTTTCCTGTACGGGCACAGCATGGGGGGCAACTTAGCGCTGAATTATGCGCTGAAAAGGAGGCCTAAAATTCGGGGGGTAATCGCCACGGCTTCCTGGATCAGATTAGACAGACCCCCTTCTAAGCTGCTCGTCTCGGCCGTCAGGCTGCTCCATCGGTTTTTTCCCGCCGCTACAATCGGGAACGGACTGGATATCAGGGAACTATCTTCCGACAAAAACGTGAGGTCTGCCTACGAGGCCGATCCGCTGAATCACGATAGAATTAGTTTTTCAACGGCCATTGCGCTGTTAGAGGCGGCGGAATACTTAGACAGGTACGCCGGCCCGGCTCCGATGCCATTGTTGATCATGCACGGCGGCGCTGACAAAATTACAAAGCCCTCCGGCAGCGAAGCTCTGTCCCAACGGATGAGCGGAGACGCAACCCTGAAAGTATGGGATGGCCTCAAACACGAAATCCACCATGAGCCTCAAAAGATGGAGGCGCTTTCTTTTATATCGGATTGGATTGAAAAACGTCTTTAACTTTCATTTTTATTAAAAAATAATTTTTCAATGGATACTTCTAAAATTCCAACATTTGCTATCGAAAACGCCAGAGATTTTATCATGACCCTGCCCGACACGGTAAAGGCGGAATGGTTAGAAGGGGTGGACACCAATTTTCACTTTGATATTGAAGGCGATGGCGGCGGGCAGTTCAGCGTCGTTGTCAAAGAAAATAAACTCGAAGTCTTCGACCATTTCGAGGGGGAACCTAAGTGCAAAATTACCGCTAAGGAAAAAAACCTCATCAAACTCCTCCGCGGCGAAATGAACCCGATGATGGCAGTTTTTACCGGCAAAGTAAAAATCAGCAACACTACTGAGATACTGAAGTATGCAAAGCTGTTTGGGATTATGTGATTCAGCGGCAACTCCTCTTCTTTTACATGGCTGCTATTCCTACCCTGCATTGGAGGTACTCGTTGTTTACGAGTTCTTTGACCATAAAATCGGCGATGTCTCCGGCATTGATGAAGGCCTGCCCTTCAGCGGGGTAATTGCGCCGGAGATGGTACCCGCCGGTCGGCCCGGCGTCGCGGATGTCGGGAGGGCAGACCATCGTCCAGTTTAAAGAGGACTGTGCGAGGGTCTGGTAAGCGGCCAAATGCTCCAGTGCAAGGGGCAGGTGTTTTTGCGGATAGTCGGGGCTTTCGTAGATGAGGGTGCTTTCATCGGCATTGAGCAGGCTCTGATCGCCGATGGCGATGATGCGTTTGGGGCCGCGCTTTTCCATGACGGAAACGATTTTTTTCATGCCGATAGAGCGAGCCTTGTCGGTTCCGTCCGCAGCGCCTCCGATGGCGGAAAGCACGGCGTCTGATCCTTTCAGTGCTTTTTTGATGTCGCCTTCGCTAAAGAGATAGCCCCTGAAAAGTTCGAGGTAGGTGCGCTCGGTACTCAGCTCCTCAAAGACGTTGCGCCCGAAAGCCCGGACGGTGTTCAGGCGGCCGATGGCCTCGTTGATGATGTACTTACCTACCATGCCGGTAGCGCCAAAGACGGTGATTTTCATTTTGAAAAAAATTTAGTGGATATTTAAGTTTCCTGAATTTCGGCAGCGATGTGGCGAAGTTTGAAAACCTGCAATAAAACTGGATGGATTTCTTCCTTCGTCGTAAATCGCCGGCGGAGAAGTCTGCGCTGTGAAAGCCCTCCGGGAATAAATCATTCACCTAAACAGTTGCAATTTTTGAAAAAAAACAAAAACTAGAGGTAAACACAAAAAAAGATAAAGCAA
>CAZXQI010000054.1:0-23588 GCA_964643005.1 uncultured Saprospiraceae bacterium
TTACAAATCTCAAAACCTTTTTCCTGAAAGGAATAGCTTTTCAGGTTTTTGATAAAGGAATCAGAAAGCTTAGGCAGCCGTTCAGGCATGTATAGCCCCCCATCTTCAGGCAGACCTTTAAAAACAGCTTCTTCTAAAGAGACAAACTTTGATTTATTTCTTGTGCTGTATAACCTCATTTTGGCGTCTTTTTACCCAGATTACAATTTAATAGCTCCCTGCTGATTGATGGGAGAAATGAATAAATCCATTTCGATTTTTGCCTGAGCATAGACCTTTTTCATGGCTTCTCCCACCTCTTCGGCAATCAGACTGTTGTCGCTCAATGCAAAAATAGAAGGCCCGGAGCCGGAAATACTGCAACCCAGCGCCCCCGCATTCAACGCCGCTTCTTTTACCTCATGGAAATGTGGAACCAGGGCTGCTCGTTGCGGTTCAATCACAATATCCTGTAGGGATCGGCGAACTAAGGCCAAATCAGTATTGTAGAGGCCAATAATGAATGCTCCAAGATTTGCGCTCTGCTGAACAAACTTTTTTAATGGAACAGAATCGCTCAAAATGCTGCGGGCGTCTTTTGTCAGCACTTCGACATGCGGATAAACGACAGTAGCGTAAATGCCCTTTGGTACCGGCAATCTATGGACGTCCATCGTTTCGTGATCGCGTACGAGCATCAACCCGCCTATGAGGCAGGGTGCAACATTATCGGCGTGAATTCCACCGGAGGCAAGTAGCTCTCCCTGAAGCGCAAAAGGAAGTAGTTCCCTTTTTTCTAAAGGATGTTTTAGTAGTTCGTTGACAGCAAAGACTCCTGCAACGGCGCTGGCGGCGCTACTACCCAGGCCGCTGCCGATGGGCATTTTCTTGTGCAACTCCATGTCTATGCCTCTATCCGATTCTCCTAAGTGCTCCAATAGTTTTAGAGCGGCAAAGCCAGCCGTGTTTTTTAGAGGGTCATAGGGCAGTTTCCTTTGAGCGCCGGAGATGAGGGTTATGCGCAAGCCGCGCTTGTCAGATGGGCGCACAACTACTTCATCGCCAGGCTGTTCCAACGCAAAACCCATGACGTCAAAACCGACGGCGACGTTGCCAACAGAGGCCGGTGCAAATACTTTTATTCCAGAATTCATGTGAAATTGAAGATTAAGAAAAGCAAAAATCCTACAGAACGCTCTAAGTCAGGTAATTCCCAATTCTAATTATTTCGGCGAAAACGCCTGCGGCAGTCACCTCGGCGCCTGCGCCTGGCCCGCGCACGACCAAGGGCCGGTCTTTGTAGCGTTCCGTCGTAAAGACAATCATATTGTCGCTGCCACTCAGGGAAAAGAATGGACTTGAGGCATCCACCTGCTTCAGGCCTATCTGCGCCTTGCCGTTTTCGAGGCTGGCAATCATCCTGAGAACTTTACCTGCTTTTTCACATTCAGCAGCTATTTTTTCAAAATGAGCGTCTGATTTTTCCAATTCTACGAAGAAAGCGTCAATGCTCCTGGCCTCTGCCGCCGCTTTGGGCAGGATGTTTTCGACAGCGATATCCTCCGCTTCCATTTGCAGGCCTGTTTCTCTGGCCAAAATGAGCAGCTTGCGCCTGACGTCGGCTCCACCGAGATCTTCCCTGGGGTCTGGTTCGGTGAACCCTCTATTTTTGGCCTCTCTCAATACCTCGCTAAACTTCCTTCCCGATTTGAATTCATTGAAAACGAAAGACATAGTTCCCGAAAGCACTCCTTCAATCTTTATCACCCGATCACCGCTGGCAATGAGGTCTTCTAAAGTAGAGAGAACGGGCAGACCTGCGCCTACGTTAGTTTCATACATGAATTGCACGCCCCGATGAGCGGCAATGTTTTTCAATCGCTGGTATTGAAGAAATGACGAAGAGGTCGCAATCTTATTGGGAGTAGAAATTGAAATGCTGCTTTCCAATATGTTTTCATAAAAATTGGCAACCTGCCCATTAGCGGTGTTGTCTAAAAAAATAGTATTGGAGAGATTCAACGACTTCATGCGATTGACAAATACTGAAAGATTGCTGGCTTCTGGCGACGCTTCTAATTGCTTTTTCCAATCGTCAGTCGAAATGCCTTCGTCATTGAAGAGCATTCTCCTGCTGTTAGCCAGACCGACTATTTTGACTTCAAGGCTGCGCTTTTCTTTGAGAAACTTTGCCTGCACTTTAATCTGTTGGATGAGCGTTGAACCAATCAGCCCCACGCCTACAATAAATAAGTGCAGTTCTTTTGTGTCGGAAAGGAAAAAGGCTTCGTGCAGGGCGTTCATCGCCTTGGCTTCATCGCTGTTGGAAACGACAATAGAAATATTTAACTCCGAAGACCCTTGGGCTATGGCGATAACGTTCACACCGTTTTTTCCTAAGGCCTGGAACATTCGCCCTGAGATACCGGGTCGGTAGCGCATGTTCTCACCCACCACCGCAACTACAGATAAATCCTTCTCTATCTTCACCGGCTCGATCATGCCCTTTTCTAACTCGTAGCCAAACTCCTCTTCGACTCGTTGCTTTGCCTTTCCCGCCAATTCAGGTGGAATAGCAAAAGTGATAGAGTACTCGGAAGAACCCTGTGTAATCAGTATGATGCTGATTCCCGCCCTTGCAAGACTGCCAAACAGCCGCCCGGCGATACCTGGAACGCCAAACATGCCCCCGCCTTGTAAAGTGAGTAAGGCAATACTGCTGATGGATGAAATTCCCGTGACAGCGCGACCTGAAGGATCCCGTTTGTAAGTGACGAAGGTTCCTTCAAACTCCGGATTAAAAGTATTTTTAATATAAAGAGGGATGCGTTTTTGTAAAGCGGCCTGGAGAGTCGGCGGATAAATCACCTTGGCGCCGAAGTGCGACATCTCCATCGCTTCGGCATAGGTCATCTTCGGAATCGTGAAAGCTCTTTTCACTTTTCGCGGGTCGGCTGTTAACACGCCATTTACGTCGGTCCAGATTTCGATGACTTCGGCGTCTAAGCCGGCGGCTATGATGGTGGCGGTATAGTCGGAGCCGCCCCTTCCCAAGGTGGTGGTCAAATCGTCTTTTGTAGCTCCAATAAATCCTGTAACTACCTGAATATCATTATGTTGTGAATAATATTCTCTTATGAGAGGATAGGTTATTTCCAAATTGACTATTGCAAATCCAAAAGCGTCATTGGTGCGGATTATCTTTCGGGCGTCGAGGTAATTCGCCTGAATGCCCACCTGCTGCATAGCGTGAGTAATGATATAAACTGCGCTGCGCTCGCCAAAGCTGACAATATAGTCCATCGTTCGGGGCGAAACTTCCCTAACGAGGAAAACACCGTTCAGCACATTTGCCAGCGAGAGATGACTGCGTTCTATTTCGGCGGCAGTCTGACTTTTTTGCTGATCCGTAAGCAGAGCTGAAACAACGTCCTGATGGCGCTGCATGAAAGCTGCAAAAAGCTCCTTATAGCTTTCATCTCCGGCAGCGGCCCGACGGCTCGTCTCGATAAGGCTATCTGTCACACCGCCAAAGGCAGAAAAAACGACGGTAAAATACTCGCCTCTTCTATAGTAGTCTTTCAGGATTTCTATTACCCCTTCAATGCGTTCTGGAGTGGCGGTGGAACTACCGCCAAATTTGAGGACTTTCATGGGTCGGCTTGGTTCTGGTTTTGGAAAAATGGTATTTTGGAGCTTATATTGGAAAAGATGGAGATATTCTGAAAAATGAGTGCCAAAAGTAGAGAAATTGAAGACCGTAAATTTATTTTTACTGGATAATTTATTGTAACTCAAAAAGATAGGAAAACTAATCAACAGCCCTATGGAAAACTACACAAACACTGAGCTGCCCATCACCTCTTGGGCTGAAGACGATCGCCCCCGCGAAAAACTGATGGCAAAGGGTCGTCAATCTTTATCAAATGCCGAATTGCTGGCTATTTTAATTAGTACCGGAACCCGCAATGAGTCGGCAGTCAGGCTTTCCCGCCGTATTCTCGATTCTGTTGACAACAATCTGAACGAACTTGGCAAATGCACCATAGCCGAGTTAATGAAATTCAAGGGGATTGGCGAGGCAAAAGCCATTACCATTGCAGCTGCGCTCGAATTGGGGCGAAGGCGGCAGGCGACGGCATCTCTTGAAAGACCCGTAATTAAGAGCAGCAGGGACGCTTATAGCTTAGTCGCCCCGCTGATTTCAGATATGCCCCATGAAGAATTTTGGATGCTTCTCTTGAATAAGGGAAACAAAGTGCTGGGAAAAGAGCAACTGAGCGTGGGGGGCACTGATGCGACGGTTGTTGATGTCAAAATTGTATTTCGCAAAGCAATTGAAGGTTCGGCATCCGCTATTATTGTTTGTCATAACAATCCTTCCTGTACTCTCCGTCCAAGCCAGTCAGACATTGATATTACTAAAAAACTGAAAATCTCAGGGGAAACCATTTGAATCCAGGTTTTAGACCATTTAATAATTGGCGATGGAGACTACTATAGTTTTGCAGACGAAGGAATGATATAGGCCTTTACTTTCCTCTAAGTTGGGATTAACTCCGTTTTTCAAAACTCAGGGAATAGCTACCTTTGCTATCGCTTTATTTTATCATTTAGAGAAAAAAAACGACCAAATAATTGTCTCTGCGTACTAATTTTGAGAATCTACTACAGAAATAGGAGCAGTTTAATTTCAAAAAGAGTATCTCGCTTTACCTATGTCTATCCTTTCGAACATGCCGGCAAAAAAAAATAAAAAGCAACTCTCATTTCGCTTTGGGGAGGATGAACGAATACCCAAATTATTCGGTGTCGTGCTGCTCTTCATGGCTGTTTACCTGTTTTTCGCATTCACCTCTTATCTGTTCACGTGGGCAGATGATTACGATAAGGTCAATAAAAATTCATGGGCTGAGCTTTTTAGCGATGGATTCCAGGCTTCCAATTTATTGGGTCGCTTGGGCGCTATTATCTCGAATGCCTTCTTTTACTGGGGGTTTGGACTAGCTTCTTTTGTTCTGATTTACCTCACCGTTATCTATGGCCTGTCATTAGTAAAGCGCATTCCGCTTCGGACAAATTTGAATAAGCTACGCCGGTCTATTGTCATTCTTTTATTGTCATCGGTTTTCCTGGAATTCATTTTTGGCGACTCCAAATTCCCCTGGGGCGGCGCTTTTGGTGAAATAGTGAGCGAGTGGATGAAAGGTTTTGTGGGCATGGCTGGAATGATTGTTCTGTTCCTTTTCATTTTTGTCGGCATCATTGTCTGGTTTATCAATCCCAATTTCAACGAACTAACCCCACAGAAAGCATGGGACGAAACCAAGATATGGCTTTCCGATATTTTTAATCGTCGTTATACTCGCCGCAAACCTCAACAACCCTCTCCCGTAAAAGCTGAAACTTCGCCTAAGCAACCTTCTCCTCACTCTAATGAAAATCCATCAAGGAAAGAAGATGGTGAATTTGATTTAGTTTCAAGCGAAGCAAGAGGTCAGTCAACTAAAGCGGAGCCTCTAAAACCTGGAGGCACAGACTTTGAAATTGAAGCGCCTGTTACGGCGGAAGTTGCGCCAGTGGCTTTAGGTGAAGAACCGGGGGCGCCCGCTACTCCTCAACAAGGTTCTCTTTTTCCTGAAATATCGGCGGCAAAGGATAACCCCAACTTCAGCGAGCCTTACGACCCAACTCTGGAACTTTCTTCTTATGAATACCCAATACTTCAACTGCTGAATGACTACGCAGACCAAAAAGTTGAAATTGACAGATCCGAACTTGAAATCAATAAAGACCAGATTGTCGAGACGCTGCTGAATTACAAAATTGAGATTGTAAAAATTCGAGCGACTGTTGGTCCTACTGTTACCCTTTACGAAATTGTACCGGCGCCTGGAGTGCGCATCTCGAGGATTAAAAACTTAGAGGACGACATTGCGCTGAGCCTCGCAGCATTAGGCATTCGCATCATTGCTCCCATTCCCGGCCGGGGAACGATTGGTATTGAAGTGCCCAATAAAAGCAAGCAGATTGTCGCACTGAGGGAGTTGTTGGCCTCGGATAAGTTTAAGCGATCTAAAATGGATTTGCCGATAGCCTTGGGCAAGACGATTTCCAACGATGTTTACGTAGTGGATTTGGCTAAGATGCCTCACCTTTTGATTGCCGGAGCTACCGGCCAGGGTAAGTCTGTCGGCATCAATGCCGTGCTGGTGTCGCTTTTATATAAAAAGCACCCCTCGCAATTGAAGCTCGTATTAATTGACCCCAAGAAAGTTGAGTTATTCCCGTATTCGAGACTTATCTCCCATTTCCTCGCTTTCCTGCCTGACCAGGAAGAACCCATTACTACGGAAACCAGTAAGGTGATTCACACGCTCAACTCCTTAGTTATTGAAATGGAGGCGCGCTACGACCTAATGAAAAAGGCTCATGCGCGAAATATCACTGAGTACAATGAAAAATTTGTCGCCCGCAATTTAAACCCCAATAACGGACATCAATTCATGCCATTTATCGTGCTGGTCATTGACGAGTTTGCAGATTTAATTATGACGGCAGGTAAAGAGATTGAGTTGCCAATTGGTCGCCTGGCGCAGTTGGCCCGCGCAGTGGGTATTCACCTTGTTATCGCTACCCAGCGTCCTTCGGTCAACATTATTACGGGAGTAATCAAAGCCAACTTCCCGGCCAGGATCGCTTACAAAGTTTCGGCCAAGGTGGACTCCCGTACAATCCTCGACGCCAGCGGAGCGGAACAATTGGTCGGTCGGGGCGATATGTTGTTTTCTATTGGGGGGAATATGATTCGTTTGCAATGCGCATTTGTAGATACGCCTGAAATGGAAAAGGTCATAAAATTCATCGCCGACCAAAGAGGTTATCCAGAGCCATTTTTCCTGCCTGAATTTACAG
This sequence comes from uncultured Saprospiraceae bacterium, assembly GCA_964643005.1. Classification (GTDB taxonomy): domain Bacteria; phylum Bacteroidota; class Bacteroidia; order Chitinophagales; family Saprospiraceae; genus UBA6168. Next base: position 6,895 of record CAZXQI010000054.1, read on the forward strand.
GAGATGATGGCAGCATGGGAGAAGCCGGAGCTTTTGATATTAATGACGTGGATGAAATGATGGAAGACGCAGCTCGGTTAATTGTCCAAAGTCAACACGGTTCTACCTCCATGATTCAGCGTCGTTTGAAACTGGGGTATAATCGCGCAGGACGTATTATGGATCAATTAGAAGCGATAGGCGTGGTGGGGCCTTCAGAGGGAAGTAAGCCTAGAGAAGTTTTAATATATGATGAGATGGAATTGGAACGGTATTTGGAAACTTGGAAGAATAGGAAATAGGAGGCAAATCCTTGAACGTGTAAGATTCGTCAAGGAAATAATCAAGCCCGGTGGACTCAGGTTCGCCGGGCTTTTTAAATTTTAATCTTTTTCCAATCGTATTGCACTTCGGTTAAAAACAAACCCTGTGGCGGGACGCTCCAGCTTCTCTTTAGTAAAACCTGCCTGTCCATGACATCCCGTACTTCATCCAGGGTTAATTTTTCTAAACCTACATTGAGGCACATACCGACAATCAGCCGCACCATGCCGCGAAGAAAGCGGTCGGCAGAAATGTGGTAGCTTAATTTCCTGCTCTGTTCATCTAATATCCATTTGGACTGGTACATATGGCAGTTCATGGTTTTTGCGTCGGTATGGCTTTTACAAAAAGGCTGGAAGGCAGAGTATGCTAAAAGCAGCGATGCAGCCTGTTTCATTTTTCCAAAATTGAGATTTTCAAAAAAAGGAAAATACCAGGCTAAGTCAGTTTCAAAGGGATTTTTATCCAAAACAATGTGATAAATATAGCTGCGGTAGGTGGCGTCAAAACGGGCATGGGCATTTTCATTCACCGGAAAAATTTCTTTGACGACAATGTCTTTGGGTAAAAATTTATTGATCCTTTTTAAAAATTCTTTGGGAAAAACTCCTTCAAAATCGAAATGTAAAAAATACTGACTGGCGTGAACGCCTGAATCAGTTCTACCACAACCTGTTATTTCTGTCTTCGCTCCAAGTATAGTTGAAAACGCCTGCTCGATAACTTCCTGGACAGAAGCGGCATTGTCTTGTTTTTGCCAGCCATGAAAATTGGCGCCGTTGTAAGCAATCTCTGAGAAGTAACGCATGGCGAAAGGTAAGTAAATCGTCTGAAATGAAAATGCACCTGCTTTGGAAGTAAGCAAGTGCATTTTTTTACAGCAAAAATGTAATCTGATTTTATCAGGCAGCCTTTAGAATGGCAAACTTGGAGCGCTCAAATTTTTCGGCTGCATAGGGCTTGGTTATTTTGAACTCCTTAATGTCTTTTTGAGAAGGTAGTTCAAACATAGCGTCTTTCATAACGGCCTCGCAAATGGAGCGGAGGCCTCTGGCTCCTAAGCCGAAATCCAATGCTTTATTTGCAATGTAATCTATTGCTTCATTCGTAAAGGCCAATCGAATGCCTTCCAGAGAAAATAGCTTGGTGTATTGCTTGAGCAAAGAGTTTTTAGGCTCTGTGAGAATGCGCCGCAAGGCCTCAAAGTCCAATGGCTCGAGGTGGGTTACGATAGGCAGACGACCAACAAGCTCCGGAATAAGTCCAAATCGCTTGAGGTCTAAGTGATTGACGTATTTAATCAGATTGTCTCGCTCGATGTTTTGATTTTCATCGGCCTTGAAGCCAATTACGTGGGTATTCATACGACGGGCAATGTGGTTTTCAATCCCATCGAATGCGCCTCCGCAGATAAAGAGAATATTTTGAGTATTGACTTTGACTAATTTTTGTTCGGGATGCTTGCGGCCTCCCTGTGGCGGTACGCTTACGTCAGTACCTTCCAGCATTTTCAGCATTCCCTGCTGCACTCCTTCACCAGAGACGTCCCTGGTGATAGAAGGGTTATCGCTTTTACGGGCAATTTTATCTATTTCATCAATGTAAACAATGCCTCTTTCAGCGGCGGCAGTGTCATAATCGCAGACTTGTAACAAGCGGGAAAGGATACTTTCGACGTCTTCCCCGACATAGCCGGCTTCGGTGAAAACGGTTGCGTCAACGATGGCAAAGGGCACATTGAGAAATTTGGCAATAGTCTTAGCCATAAGCGTTTTCCCTGTTCCCGTTTCTCCGACAAAAAGCAGATTTGATTTCTCAATCTCAATGTCGTCTTCAATGTCTTGGCTCAGGCGCTTGTAGTGATTGTAAACCGCAACGGACAATGTCTTCTTCGCCTCGTCTTGTCCTATGACGAACTGGTCGAGATGTTCCTTGATGACCATTGGCGTCATGTCCTCAGGCAATAGAAAATCTTTAGGGGAACGAGTGGCTGGGGCTTTGGTCTTTTTGTTGCCGTAGAGTTCTTCTTCAATAATTTCGACAGCCTGCTCTACGCAGGTTTCGCAGATGTGCCCCTCGATACCGGCAATGAGAATCATTGCCTCTGATTTGTCCTTTCCACAAAAAGAACACCGATAGTTTTGTTTACTTCCGCGCATGAATTATCAGTATTAAAATGCCGAAGTTCAAGGGTTGCACTAACGCCTTGAACTTCGATTATCCACACATTAGATGTTTAGGACTTCTTTAATTGTGGGCGCTCTAACACCTCGTCCAAAAGTCCGTATTCCTTTGCTTCGATGGCTGTCATCCAATTATCGCGATCGCAGTCTCTTTCGATGGTATCGTAGTCCTGCTCAGTGTGATGAGCCAAAATTTCATACAGATCCTTTTGCATGGCTTTGATCAGACGGTAGGAAATTTCCATGTCTGTTACCTGACCCTGCATCCCGCCTAATGGCTGGTGAATCATTACTCTGGCATGCTGGAGACCGGTGCGCTTTCCTTTGGTGCCGGCAGCGAGCAGGACGGCGCCCATAGAGGCGGCCAGACCCGTACAAATGGTGCCGATGTCCGGAGAAATATACTGCATGGTGTCGTAGATGCCCAGACCTGCCGTAACGGAGCCTCCAGGGCTGTTGATGTACATCTGTACGTCCCGTTTGTTGTCCGTAGAGTCGAGGAAGAGAAGTTGAGCCTGTACAACGTTGGCCACATAATCGTCAATAGGGATGCCGAGGAAGATGATGCGATCCATCATTAGGCGAGAAAACACATCCAGACCGACGATGTTCATAGGCCTTTCTTCAATGACGTTGGGCGTAAAACCAGTGATGTTAGGAATCGTTGGAGCAACTTTTTCAGCAAACTTTTCAAGGTGCATGCTGCTCATTCCTAAGTGTTTAGTAGCGTATTTGAGGAATTCGTTTTTGTGAAACATAGATTTTTAAAATTATTTTGAAAAGCAGAATTAGCAAAATGAGGTAAATCTGCCTGAGACGTAATTTAGAACGCCTTACAATTCAAGTAGTTGAGAAAAGAAAAAAAATGGCGGGCGGCAACTGTTATTCTTCTTCCAATTCAACTTCATCATCGCTTAGGAATTTGTCTATATCTACACCTGACTCCGGGGTTTTAAAGAATTCGTAATACTCTTTCCTGAATTTTTCATTCGAAATAGGCACTTCTTTTAAAGTTACTTCTTCCTTTAATTTTACTAAAAGCCTGCCTAAGAGAAGTTCAGTAATCAGTTGGTAGGACTGGTCTCTGTCATTCAACATGTTGTTCACGAGAGGTTCCAACATCTTTGTATCGCCATAACCTCCGAAGTAAGCGGATATCTTCTGATAGGCGTGGTTTCTCAATTCCTGCTCCTCTACATTGATATCGTATCTTTTTAAAAGCTTTCCCTTAATCAAAGTCCAGCGCGTATCATCTGCAAAAGCTTCATAGTCGCTGAGTATGCCTTCTGCCTTATCGGCGTAATTACTTTTTACCCACCTTTTGAGGAAATCATCGGGAAGCGGCATATTATCTTTGTTGAGCGCGATTAGCTGATCCCGCATTTTTCTGAGCAATATATCGTTTGCGTTGCCCTGAAATCGTTGCGCCTCGTATTCCTTTATCCTGGCTCTGGCCTCCTCTTCGTTCGATACATCGCCTTCTCCAAAAATGCGATTGAAAAAGTCCTGATTTAAATCGGCAGGGGTAGTCCTGGTCACAGAGTCAATTAAAGCTTTGTACATCTCGCCGGTTTCCCTTTCATTAGCTATGTCGTCCTTGCTAAAATTAAGCAGCGCGGTTTTGACCTCTGCGCTATCCATTTCTTTTTGCAGCTTAAAAATATTGAACCGCACAGCATCGCCTGCCTTTTTTGCTTTCAGTTCATTTTTGAGATCCTCATCGGCTATTTCTTTAAAGAGGATTGAAAAAGTAGAATTCACCCCATTGGTTTTGACCTCATCGCCATCCAATTCTTCCACTGTAAAGGTGATTCGATCGTCGTCTTCTCCGAAGTTTTCTTCTAATTTGACTGATTCCCCGTAAGTTTTGCGAAAATCTTCGAGCTGCTTATCTACCTCTTCCTCCGGAATTTCAATTTTGAAAATTTCAAATTCACTGCTCTTATCCGCTCCCACTACTTCAAATTCAGGCGCCCTTGCAAAGTCAAATTTGAAAACATAGTCCTTTAGAGAATTGGCGTCAAACTCGACAGACCCCTGGCCTTCATGGTAGAGTGGTTTACCGATAGTATCGATTTCTTCCAATTCCCTTTCCATCTCTTCTCCGGCCATTTTCAGAACCACATCGTTTAAAATCTCATTGCCATAAGACTTCTTCAAAAAACTCATAGGCGTTTTTCCTCTACGAAAACCTTTAATTGCCGCCTTATCTCTGATTCTTTTTAGTTCTTTTTGAAGGAGTGGTTCGTAGTCTTCTTTAGAAATTGTAATGGTAATAACAGCATTGAGTGCGTCAATATCCTCTATAGCAATGTTTGGCATGAGTGTTTTTAATTTTTAGAAAAGTAAATGAGGAAGGGAAAAGAGGTTTAAAAACTCAGTTTAAAATAATTGAATCTGTAAACTTAAAAGTGCGGGTGAAGGGACTCGAACCCCCAAGCCTCGCGGCACCAGATCCTAAGTCTGGCGCGTCTACCAGTTTCGCCACACCCGCAATGACCTGATTATCAAATGATAAAACTATTATTTAAAAAAGAGGCGCAAAGATAAACACCTTTTTAAGAAAATTAGTTTTTGTCTATTTTAAAAGGGGAGACCCTTATTGTTTTAAAAAACCGCAGAGAAAGAGGGATTAATTGCTCAGCATGACCGGCATAACCAACATCAAAATTTCCTCGCCATCGACCTCTTCAACGGGTAGTAAAATGCCGGCTCTGGATGGCGTGGCAAGCTCGAGTTTTACTTCTTCCGATTCCAGCACCCCCAGCATCTCAGCCATAAATTTGGCATTAAAGCCGATGGTCAGCGGGCTTCCGATATATGTGCAGGAAAGTTGCTCCGCCGCTTCATTGGAAAAGTCGAGATCCTGTGCAGAAACCGTGAGACTATTTTCGGCAATATCGAGGATGACCTGGTTGGTAGTTTTATTGGCGTAGATAGCAATGCGTCGCAGAGAACTTTGGAGGTCGGTGCGCTTAATCGTCAGCAGGTTAGGATTGCCAACGGGAATCACTGCATTGTAATCGGGGAAACGGGCGTCTATCAGCCGGCAGACTAAGCGGGTATCGCCGAAAGAGAAAAACGCATTTGCCTTATCAAAAGACATGGCTACTTCAGTTTCTAAAGGCAGGGCATTTTTGAGCAGATTTAATGCCTTTTTGGGAATAATAAAAGAAGTTGCCACCTCGCCCGGTATGTTAAAAAAGGTATAGCGAACTAATTTGTGCGCATCCGTAGCGACGAAGGTCAGCTTGCCAAAGTCCAGTGAAACATAAACGCCTGTCATAGCTGGGCGCAATTCGTCATTGCTGGTAGCAAACAAGGTTTTATTGATGGCCTTTAACAGGGTGGCGGAAGGAACCATAACCGTGTCTGCGTTTTCAGCTTCTGGAATTGGCGGGTAATCTTGTCCACTTTCACCGGCTAAGCGATACTTGCCATAAGCTGAAGTAATGGTGATGCCATAAGTCTCCTCGTCCACGGCAATAGTGATAGGCTGCTCAGGCAGCGCCTTTAGCGTCTCCAACAGGATTTTTACGGGAATGGCTATGGCGCCGTCTCCGTCAGACATGACTTGTAATTTATTGGTAATGGAAGTTTCCAAGTCTGTAGCCGCAATGGTGAGCTGGTTGTTTTTGATGCTAAAAAAGAAATCATCCAGGATGGGCAAAACAGGACTAGCAGAGATAGCGCCGCTGGCGATTTGTATTTGCTTGAGTAACTCGGAGGAGGATACGCTGAATTTCATAAAATACGCTGATTTTGTTTCTTTTGTGCAAAATTAGATTTTGTCGCAAAATAGGCTCGCAAAGTTAGTTAACAGGACTTTGTTAAGGTAACATCGGAGCAACTTCCCCTTCAATCATCGTCAAATTTTAAATTTCTCCTACCTTGTTTTCAAAATGAACGAATCGCTCTAACTATGCAAACAATTCTTTTTAAAGCCTCTCCTACCCTCTTTTTGCTGGCTCTACTTGCCCAGACTTTATCCGCTCAAATCACTGACGACTTCTCGGACGGCGAGTTTACTTCCAACCCTGCCTGGCAAGGAGATACGGCAAATTTTAAGGTCAGTGCCGCCTATGAGTTGCAATTGGACGCACCGGCTGCGGGAAGCTCCTCGCTTTATTTACCGGCAGGGCTGCCGGACGCCGCCAATTGGGAAATCTATGCCCGCATGGAGTTTGACCCTTCCAATGCCAACAGGCTCAGGATTTACCTGTTTTCCGATTCTCCCAATCTGGCTAACGGTAGTGGGTATTTCCTCCAAATCGGCGAAGATGGCGCCGCAGACGCCGTAAAATTGTACCGGCAGGACGCGGGCAAACCCAACTTACTGGCCTCGGCAACTTCCGCAGCCGTTGCAACTGCGCCTCATGTTCGTTTAAAAGTATCGAGAGAAGGCGGCGCCAATTGGAAATTAGAAGCCGACTATGCAGGAGGCGATAATTTCACTCAGGAATTTGAAGCGACAGACGACGCTTACGGCGCCGATGTGAATGGCTTTTTTGGCCTGCAATGCACTTATAGCGCCACCCGAAAAGATAAATTTTTCTTTGACGACATTTTGCTTCCGGAGCCGATCCCGGATACTTTACCACCCGCGCTGCTGGCAGCAGAAGCGGTTTCCGCTCTTGAGGTAGATGTTTTTTTTAATGAACCATTGGATGAAATGTCCGCTACCGAGCCGGCTAACTTTAGCATTGACAAAGGAATTGGCGAGCCTGCCGCTGCTTTCTTAGACGACGAAGATCAGCGCATCGTGCATCTTTCGCTCTCTTCGCCCCTCGTCAATCTCACGGACTACATACTGACTACCAAAGAAATCGGCGATGTAAGCGATAACATCAGCGCTACACAGACGGCTGCATTTTCCTATGTCCTGACAGAAGAAGCGGACGAGTTCGACATTTTGATCAATGAAATCATGGCCGACCCTACCCCGCCCGTCGCCCTGCCGCAGGTCGAATTTATTGAGCTTTTCAATCGCAGCAATAAAGTTATCGACCTGGCGGGCTTTACTTATTCCAATGGCGGCGCTCCGCAGGTTTTCCCTTCGTACAAAATGATGCCCGGAAGCTACGTCATCGTCTGCGACGATTCTTACCTGGGCGAGTTGTCGGCTTTCGGAACGGTGGTAGATCTGACGAGCTTCCCCTCCCTGCCAAACGACGGCGCTGAACTGACTTTGAGAAATCCCGCCGGCAAAGTGATTCATTATGTCAATTACAATATCGCCTGGTACAAAAATTCGCAGAAAGCGCAGGGCGGCTGGACGCTGGAATTGGTCAACCCCCTCTCGCCCTGCGAAGGCGAATCCAACTGGCGAGCCTCGACAAGCCTGTCCGGAGGTACGCCCGGCAAGCCCAATTCGGTATTGGTATCCGCAGCCGATGAAACGCAGCCTGAGTTGATCAGGGTTTTTGCCTCGCCGAATACGCCCGATGAGATTGTCCTCTTTTTTGACAAACGCATGAACCGAAGTCGGGCGGAAAACCCTGCTAACTACCAAATAACGCCTGAGGCCGAAATCTCTGACGCCTCGCTTCAGGCGCCGGCAGACAACGCCGTTTTTATAAAATTAGACTTGCCCTTAAAGAAGAGCATCCTGTATCATATTACCGCTCTGAACGCCATCGCCGACTGCATTGGCAATGTGATGGGCGCGGCCAACACACTGCCCCTGGCTATCCCAGAGCTACCCGACCCTCAGGATCTCGTCGTCAATGAAATTCTTTTTAACCCCGAAACAGGCGGATCCGATTTTCTTGAGATTTACAACCGCTCGGGGAAAATCTTTAATCTCAGCGATCTCTCCATCGGAAACATCTTTGACGGGGAAGACACGGTAATAGTTAAGGTGGCGGAGGATCGGCTTATTTTCCCTGAGGAGTACGTCGTCTTTTCTGAAAAGCCTCAGGATATCCTGAGCCGCTATAAAGTAGAGAACCCAAATTCGCTCATCCTGAATAGCCTGCCTCCTTTCAAAGACAAGGCGGGAAATGCGACGATCCTGAGGGCTGAATCTTCAGATGTAGTAATCATTGACGCCTTTGATTATCAGGAAAGCATGCACAGCCCCCTGCTGAAAGATTTGAACGGAGTTTCTCTCGAACGACTTAACCCCGATCGCCCGGCGCAGAACCGTTCCAACTGGCATTCCGCAGCAGAGACAGCCGGCTACGCAACGCCAAGCTATCATAATTCACAATTCTTTGACGGCGCCCCTGACGACGAAGATTTCTTTCAAATACCAGAGCCTACTTTCTCTCCTGACGGCGATGGATACAAAGACTTCCTACCTGTACTTTATCAAACTGATAAATCCGGTTATTCTGCCACCATCAAAATCTTTGATTCGGAGGGAAGACTGGTCAAATCCTTAGCAAGCAATGAGCTGCTTGCAACGGAGGGCTTCTTTCGCTGGGACGGCGACGACGACAAAGGCGCCAAAGCCAGGATGGGCATTTACGTCGTGTGGATTCAGTTATTCAATCCCGACGGAAGCAGACGGGTATTTAAGAAGGCGTGCGTTTTAGCGGGTCGGCTTTAAAAAATAAAAGCGGCGCTGTCTAAACAACATCCGCTTTTTCTCAAAATTTGGTTGGTTCAAAGTTTTCAATCTGAGCGGCGCCGAATTATTAGGCGCAGGGCAGAAAGAAAGAATTCGCAACCTCTCTGTCTGGGTTAGTTTTTTATCTAAAAAGATGAATTGATTTTTTGAAAGAAAAGCCGCCTAAACGACGCCCACAAAATTGGCGGAAGAAAAAAAACTATGCATTCGGCCAAATACAAAGTGTGTGACGTTAAATACCGTTAATCCACGGTTAAAAAACTTTAAGTTCTCGGCATCTTATCTGTAGGTGTGTTTAATTTATCCTCTGATGAGAGGAGCAGTTCTGAATCCTGCCTCTTTTTTAAAATCATTTTAAAACACCTAAAAGGTAAGTCTATGAAAATGCTAAATCGTTTTTCCATTGCCGTAATAGGCATCATTTTGCTCAGTTCCTGTAGCAATAAGCTTTCTTACTTTACGCAGGATCTATACGACAAATACGACTGGTCGCTTGACGAATTGAAGCAGGTTCAGTTTTACGTTTCCAACGACATCGTATTAAAACGAGAGGTACCCGCAGGCTCTTTAGAAATCATTTCCGGTAAAATTAAAATCGAAGACGGTCGCCGAATTGAAGAAGTCGTCATCAGGAAAGGCACGCCCGGAGCATTTATTTTTAGCCCCAAGGACAACCGGTTTGCCGTCAGTTTTGAGACGAGCGACGAGGACTATCTCATGTTTGGCCCCAGTCCCAAATACAATGAACGCTACGTTTTACTTGCCTCGGATTGGGAGAGGAACGGGGGCGCTGTAACCTACGGCGGTAAAACCTGGAGAGTATCTTCTGACGCTGCTTATGCCGCACTGCTCGTCGATCTGCGCAAAGTCGGCAAAGTCAGCGTCAATTCAAGGGTAGCCGGAGGCAGAAGAGCGGGAGGATAAACCTATACATGAATGGGAGACCTCCCCTAAATTGCGGGCTTTTAGGTCTCCCGTTCAGAATTTCCATTTCCTAATCTTTCAGGCTTCCAATTTTGCCAAAAAGTGGCGCAGCATATTTAAGGCGTAGTAGGATGCGTATTCAATATTTCTGATGCGATCCTTTCCCAGTTGAAATTTTCGGGTTTCCGTTATCTGCCGGTTTCCAACGGCAATCCAAACCGTACCAACGGGTTTTTCAGGCGTTCCACCGGTAGGCCCGGCGATACCTGAGATAGCGATGGCTATATCTGTTCGCAAAAGCTTGATGGCGCCCGCAGCCATTTCTCTGACGGTCTGCTCGCTGACGGCGCCAAAATCCCTGAGCGTTTCCTCTTTGACTCCCAATTGCCTCGCCTTCACCTCATCGGCATAAGAAATCACGCTGCCCGGGTAGTAATCTGACGAACCCGGAACAGAGGTAATCAGGTGTGCCAGATAGCCGCCGGTACAACTTTCTGCCGTGGATATAGTAAGCCCCTTTGCCTTTAGCGTTTTTCCAATGACGCCTTCGAGCGTGTCGTCATCGTAGCCGGCAATAAGCTTTGGCGGCAGGAGTCCCTCCATCTCCCGGAACTTGTCATTTAAGGTTTTCCTCACTACTGCTTCGTCAGGATGAGTGACGTTTATCCGCAACCGAACCCGACCGATAGCAGGCAGGTAGGCTAAGCTGGCGTATTCGGGAAGGTTATTTTCAAAGTCCTTTAAGTATTCGGCTAAGGTGGACTCGCCCTCTCCGGCTGTGAGCAGCGTCCGATGAGCGGAGGGAAGCGGATTAAATCGCTTTTCTAAACGCGGAATGACCTCGTACTGCATCAGGTACTCCATTTCGAAAGGCACCCCGGGCATGGATACCAGCACCTTTCCATTTTCATCGAACCACATAGCGGGAGCTGTGCCCATTTTATTTTTTAAAATGACGGCGTTTTGCGGCATCCAGCACTGGTTGCGTACCTGATCCGTCACGGGACGGCTCATCTTTCCAAACATCTGATTGATGCGCTCCAGGGTTTCCTGGTCGAAAACAAAGCCTACCCCGTAAAAATCGGCCAGCGCTTTCTTGGTCACATCGTCTTTGGTGGGGCCAAGCCCGCCGGTGACGAGTACGACGTCGGCCTTGTCAATGGCGGCAGCGAAGGCCTGAACAATATCCTGATGTATATCGCCGACTGCGGTTCTACCCGTGACTTTTGCGCCAATCCTGAGCAGTCCCCTGGCCATTTTGGCGGAGTTGGTGTCGATCACCTGACCGATGAGCAACTCGTCGCCGATGGTGATAATATGAACGGTCATTAGCTTAGAATTTTTTAAATAAATGCGCTTTCAGGTGTTGGCTTTTAAGGTATTCGGAATGCTAATTTTTTAAAAAAAATTAATCAGATCATCAATTAAGTCTTTAAAGAGAAGATAGTTTGGACGAGATTTCAAAAATCACAAAAAGCGTATTTCCTTCAAATCGAAAGTTTCTTCTTTTCCCTGAATCAAAACCCTGAGCCTGCCCGATTCCTCAAGGCCGGTAATTTTTCCCTGAAAGACTTCTCCGTTGGCTCGCTGAAATGGCGAAGGTATCTCAAACCGATAGAGATTCTGAAGGTAGTCCGATTGCAGGCGGGCGAGTTTTCCCGATTTCAACTGGAGGAAGCGACTTTCAACGAAATGGCAGAGGGAAAGCAGGAGTTCTTCGAGCTCATAGTTTCTGTTCGTCTCCAATGCAAAAGAAGTCGGGTTGGTCGGCGAGCTTAGAAACTCAGTCTGATTGATGTTGATTCCAATGCCCACAATACTGGCGCGAATAGAGCTGCCGCTCAAGATGTTTTGGATGAGGATTCCAGCCACTTTGAGCTGTCCGATGTAAATATCGTTTGGCCATTTGATGGAGACTTTGGCTTCGAGATGGTTTTTTACAAAGTCTAAGACGGCGAGCGAGATGGTCTGGTTTAGCCTGAACTGGCGTCCAACAGATAAGAAAGTGGGGTAGAAAATGACGCTCATCACAATATTCTTCCCAGGCTCGCTTTCCCACTTGCTGCCAATTTGTCCTCTTCCATCCGTTTGTGAGTAGGTAGAAATGACAGTTCCTTCAGGTGGATTGTTTTTTGATATAAGCTGAGAGGCGTACTCATTCGTAGAGTTTACCTGCGGCAGGTCGTAGAGAACCTGCCCGACAATTAAAGTGTTAGGTCTTTTCAAAAGAAAATAATTCGTACTTTTAACCTTCCAAAAATTCGAAACAGCTAAGAACTTTTAACCACTTTATTTTTTTTAACCTTCTAATAAAATACAAGACGGCTTTTTCATAAGCCCTGAATGATTTACAGGCTGGTGGAAGAAGTCCAAAACTAAATAAATCTCTATTTTGAGTGTACAAACAACTTTAAAAAGAAATCCCTCCGCAGTCGAAGCGTTAAACGACCTGATTATCGACAGCATCCAAGATATCAAAGGAAAAAACATCATCAAACTTGACTTACGTAAACTGGGCGATGCGCCTACTGATTTTTTTATCATCTGCGAGGGCGACTCAAATACACAGGTAAAAGCCATTTCGGGCAATATTTATAAAAGAGTAAAAGAGGAAACAGGGCAGACTCCCTTTCATATAGAAGGCATGCAAAATGCCCGTTGGATATGCATGGACTTTTTTAGTACGGTCGTACATATCTTTTATAAAGAAACCAGAGCATTTTACGAACTGGAGGATTTGTGGAGCGACGCCGGCTTTACGCAATATGCCAACCTATAATCGCAGCATTAATTAAACACATCAAAAAGACACCTGACCCCGGACAGGCTAAACCGTAGCGGGGCTTCGTCTATTTTTGTGGAAAAATTCGAGCTTAAGAGGTTTAAATGGAAAATAACCAGGAAAATAAAAACAAGAACAATTCAAAATTCAATGCCTATTGGATTTATGGCGTTGTGGCACTTTTCCTGATTGGCGTGCAGTTTCTGCCCATGACCAGCAGCACGAGCGAGCCTATCAATTTTGAAAAGTTTGCCGACATGGCTACTGATGGCGATGTGAACAAGTTGGAAGTAGTCAACCAAAAATACGCACAGGTTTATCTGAAAGAATCTGCACTTCACAAGGATCAGTATAACGACGCCTCGAAGAACGCCTTTGGAAAAGTCCGCCCCCACTATACCTTTGATATTGGCCCGCCTGAAAATTTCGCATCTAAGCTGGATCGCCTCAATGAGGAACTACCCGCCGATAACAGGGTTCATGCCGAGTATGTTGACCGACAAAACTGGCTGGCTCCCATTCTGGGCTGGTTACTGCCGGTGGCAATAGTCATAGGTATCTGGATTTTTATCATGCGCAGAGTGAGCGGCGGCGGCGGCGGCCCGGGCGGCCAATTGTTTAACATTGGCAAATCAAAGGCCACGCTGTTTGACCAAAACTCTAAAGTCAATGTGACCTTCGCCGATGTTGCAGGTTTGGACGAAGCCAAGGAGGAAGTGATGGAGGTCGTGGACTTTTTGAAAAATCCTAAAAAATATACCGCCTTAGGCGGCAAAATTCCCAAAGGCGTCCTGCTCATCGGCTCTCCGGGGACTGGAAAAACACTGTTAGCCAAGGCCGTAGCGGGCGAGGCTGAAGTACCTTTTTTCTCCATATCCGGTTCAGACTTTGTTGAAATGTTCGTCGGCGTAGGCGCCTCCAGAGTGCGCGACCTGTTCAGGCAGGCCAGAGAAAAAGCGCCCTGCATCGTTTTCATTGACGAAATTGACGCTATCGGACGCGCCAGAGGTCGCAACAGCTTCCAGGGCGGTAACGACGAGCGGGAGAATACGCTCAACCAGTTGTTAGTGGAGATGGACGGGTTCCCGACTGACAAGGGCGTGATCCTCATGGCGGCGACCAACCGCCCCGACGTGCTAGACTCGGCGCTCCTGCGCCCAGGCAGGTTCGACCGACAAATCGCCATTGACCGTCCGGATTTGAAGGGAAGGGAAGCTATTTTTAAAGTACACCTGAAAAATATCAAGATTGCGCCCAGCGTCAGCTCCTTTGAATTGTCCGAAATGACGCCGGGCTTTGCAGGCGCAGAGATTGCCAACGTCTGCAACGAGGCCGCCCTGATCGCTGCCCGCCGAAACAAGGAGCAGGTGGACATGGACGATTTTAACTATGCGCTCGACAGAGTTATCGGCGGCCTGGAGAAAAAGAACAAACTCATTTCTCCCGAAGAAAAAGAAATTATCGCCTACCATGAGGCAGGGCATGCCGTATGCGGCTGGTTCTTAGAGCACGCATCCCCTTTGGTGAAAGTGACGATAGTGCCGCGCGGCATTGGCACCCTGGGCTACGCCCAATATCTGCCCAAGGATGAATACATCACCCGCACAGAACAACTACTCGACCGGATGTGCATGACCTTCGGCGGCCGCGCCGCCGAAGAAGTGATTTTTGGAAAAATTTCTACCGGCGCCCAAAACGACCTCGACCAGGCTACCAAAATGGCATATAGTATGGTCGCCGTTTTTGGAATGAATAACAAGGTGGGGCAGGTTTCTTTTTACGGAATGCAAAACGATTCTTTCACTAAACCCTATTCCGAGGAGACCGCCGGAATGATTGACGACGAAGTCCGCCATCTGGTCAATACGCAATTTGAGAGAGCCAAAGACCTTTTGAGAAAGCGCCGCAAAGAACTGGCTTTGCTTGCCGAAAGGCTGCTTGAAAAGGAAGTTCTGCTCCGGTCAGACGTGGAGCGACTCATCGGGGTCAGGCCTTTCGGAATGCCCGAAGACCACAAGGCACGCCACAATGACCTGCACCCGGGGCATGCCGTTCACGAGCCAAAGGAAATTGCCACTGAAACTGGAAGCGCACCTGAAAAGGTGGTATAAAGGCCAGATGTACAGAGGCATTAGACGGATAATCAGATACTTACAAAAAAAAATTAGAATAAAAAGGAGACTGTACTGCTATTGGAACAGTCTCCTTTTTGTAAAAAAGAACCATTGTTTTACTCGATGCACTTAGTTAATTCGGACATTTACCCGCTGCCTATTTAAAAAGAACAAGTCTGCAATGGTAAAAGAAAATACGAAAAACAAACTACCCATCCTTCAGCCAGGTGAATATTTGTATCTGGAAGGCTCCAAGAGTCGCCATTCGGAACTGTTCTTTGCCATTCGGGTTTTTTTTGAATTCATCAAAGGGTTTAGGGTTTTAAGTTTTGTAGGCCCCTGTATTACGGTGTTCGGTTCTGCCCGCTTTGTCGAAGGGCATCCCTATTACGAAAAAGCGAGAGAAGTAGGCCGAGCCATTGCAAAGCTCGGTCTCACTACGATGACGGGAGGGGGTTCAGGCATCATGGAGGCCGCCAACCGGGGCGCTTTTGAGGCGGGAGGAAAGTCCGTCGGTTGCAATGTCGTCCTTCCATTTGAGCAACACGCAAATTCCTACATGCACAAGTGGGTGACAATTCGCTACTTTTTTGTTCGCAAAGTGTTATTGCTGAAATACTCCTACGCCTTTGTCATCATGCCAGGCGGCTGGGGCACCATGGACGAAATGTTTGAAACCCTGACGCTGGTTCAGACGACCGTGATGCGCAATTTTCCGGTGGTGTTAATCGGGGTGGACTATTTCTCCGAACTGATGGAGTACCTTACATTTATGGCGGAGCAAAAAACCATTTCACCCGAAGACCTTAAATTGGTAAAACTGACTGACGACGTGGATGAGGCGATGAGCCATATTTACAAATACATTGAATCGCATTACAAAGTAGCCGCACGCCATACGCCCAAATGGTGGTTATTTGAGCGGTATTAAATTCATTAGCGCTCATTCCCTTAGCTTTAGGTTTAAAAGCTTTCAAACCATACAGCTCCAGAACTCCGTACTTTTTTAGAAACAAAATATAATTGAATGGCGCCTGCAACGGCCCTGCACAAAAAGCAGGGACGTTCGGAGCCGATAACACCTAAATTTTTTTAAGCATGCTCAACGGTCTTATACACGCACACTCCGGCCTTCGCTGGATTATTTTAATCCTTCTCATTGTCGCAGTTTTCATGTCTCTGTTGAAATGGCGCTCCAGCGCTCCTTTTTTGGAGTCTGACAGAAAGCTCAATTTTTACACAATGCTTTCCACACATATCCAATTGCTGATAGGGATAGCGCTTTTCTTCATGAGTCCCAAAGTGGCTTTTTCCGGAGAAGTGATGAAAGAGCCAATTCTTCGCTTTTTCACGGCAGAGCATAGCCTGTTGATGTTACTGGTTGTCTTACTGGTGACGCTGGGCTATGTTCGGTCGAAGAAGGCAAAAGAAGACGCACAGAAGTTCCGCACTGCTTTCTTCTTTTTTCTGGGAGCGCTCGTTCTTCTGTTGGCAGGGATCCCCTGGCCATTCAGAGGCCTGGGAACGGGATGGTTTTAAAAAAAACGGTCGCCTGGAACTTCTCAGTGACCTTTCACACATTCCCGCGCTTTGGCATTGTTAAAGTAGCCGTTAAAAATTCATTATCGTTGAGCCAGATTCTAACCTGAATCGGGTTTGGCATATTATTTTTGCAAGCCTACTGAAATTCAATATTGTTTATATGAAAAAAATACTCTTTTTTACGATTTCCCTTCTGGTGTCAGGAGTTGCTTTCGGACAACTCAACCCCGTAAAATGGTCTTACGAGGCGCAAAAAGCCGGCGATTCAGAAT
>CAZXQI010000055.1:0-6694 GCA_964643005.1 uncultured Saprospiraceae bacterium
AATGAAATTATCGCGAAATTATTCGCACCGCACTAAAAGGGACAAGTCAGGAAAACTTTGCATGATTCTTTCCCGGAGCTTTGTCAGTTCTTCTACCTGGTCATCTTCTAAGAGGGCTACGTCTTTACAGGCTTTCCAGCGGGCTTCGATATCTCGGTAATAAACATGGAAATAGCCGAGAATCGGGATAAGCCCAACGAAAATCCAGATCCAGAGGGATTTAGAAAAGAGCGCCGCTATTACCCAAATCAGCCAGTAGATGAGCCAGGTGAAAGAAGAAAAGACGGCAATCATGGAGCTGCGAAATTCAATAGAAGGCGCCAGTTTTTTAGCAAGAGCTGCAGCCGGTTTAATGGGCAATACATTTAATAAATAGCCAAAAACAGAAGGGAACCATCCCAAGCCCAGCACTAAAGCTCCCTGCATTCCATAGGAGGTGTGGTCTGTCAGTCCTCTGTCCGTAATACCCGCTTTTTGGAGTTTAGAAAAATAGCGTTCGACCTTTTGCTTTAGCTCCGAGCGTTGAGATTCGTTCAGGTTATTCACGGTGTCCGCTACTTCCTTTCCATCTAAATAAGGAGTTCTGTCCTCAATGAGCGCCGGCCAAAAGGGGCTTTTCCTCTCGTTGTGTCGCATTTCGAGCAGAGGCCATGCGAAGTCGTCGTCCCGATTGTTTTCAATGTGGATGACGCTCTTTAGCAGGCGAGCTCTGATTTCGCTGGTGAGTGCGTTGACTGCGCGAGCCTGATTCTCTTCGGCCGGTTCAGCGTAGTCTCTGACCCGGATAGGTTCCTGGAAATCAATCATAATTTCCGAGCGGAATCTATCGGAGTCCGTGTAGTTAAAGCCGACAGGGACGATGTAGATGTCGAGGTCGCCGTGTTTTTCTCTGGCGCCGAGGACGATGCGGGCAGTTCCTTTTCGGATGGGGCGCAGTCGCTTTTCATAAAGAGTCCTGCCCTCGGCGAGCACCATGATGGCTTTGTTAGCCTGAAGGGCGTCGAAGGTTTTGTCAAAAGATTCGAAGTTGGTCTTCAGACCAGAATAGCCGGCATCCTCCTGTCTAAAAACCGGAATCATTCCGTAAGCGTCGTATATCCTTCTGAGAAAAGGGTTGGTTTTGTAATAATCGCCGCGCGCTAAGAAGTGGAGGTGACGCTCCTGAAAACAAGCCAGTAGGCAGGGGTCTAGAAAGGCCGTCGGATGGTTGCAGGCGAAGATGACCGGTCCATTTTTAGGTATGCATTCCCGATTGAAAATGTAAATTTTTCTAAAAAAAATACTCAGCGCTATTCTCGCTAAAGGTCTGGTGATGTTGTAAAACATGGCTATTTGAAAGAAAAAATGGGCTTAAAGGTTTAGGCTTTGATAAGCTTGTGCGGCAGTTTCAGGGCGCAAAGTAAGGCTAAACCTGAATAATCTTCTGTACTGCGAGCCTGTCTTTCAATTCTGTCCCGACAAAAAGCGATTGCGGAAACAAGCCTCATCCAGGGTCGTCCGGGTTTATCATTTTTTATAGAAGTCAATAAATCCAACTACCGGGCTAAGCTTAGCTTTCTTTTTACAATTTTGCAGCCGATATGTCTGCCAGTAAAAAATACCTCATCGTCATTGGCGGAGCGACAGCTACCGGCAAAACAGCGTTTTCCATCGAAATTGCGCGGCATTTTAAAGCAGAAATTCTCTCTGCCGACAGCAGGCAGTTTTATAGGGAAATGAGCATCGGCACTGCAAAACCTACGGCGGAAGAACTGGCAGCCGCACCGCACCATTTCATCAATTCGCTCCATATTTCAGAAGATTACTCCGCCGGAGATTTTGAAAAGGACGCCCTGGTTCTCTTGGAAGCCATTTTTCAAAAAAATAAAATGGCTGTACTTACGGGCGGGTCGGGGCTATTCATCAAGGCAGTATGTGAAGGTCTTGACCATTTTCCCGAAATCCCTGAAGCGGTCAAAGGGGCGGTGGCCAGGTTGTACGACAGCGGAGGGATTGCGGCTCTACAGGAAGAACTTCGGCAGGCTGACCCCGGGTATTTTGCACGGGTAGATTTGAACAATCCCCAGCGCCTCATGCGCGCTTTGGCAGTCTGCCGGGCTACGGGGCGGCCATTTTCCAGTTTTCAAAACAGAGAGAAAATGAGGCGAAACTTTGAACCTGTTTACCTGCAAATAGGCGTTGAAAGGAATCTTCTGTACGAGCGAATCAACCGACGAGTGGATGAAATGATGGGCGCCGGTCTGCTGGAAGAAGTCAAAAAGCTATACCCATACCGGCGCCTGAACGCTTTACAAACTGTGGGCTATCAGGAACTTTTCGAACATTTAGAGGGTCGGATTTCTTTGGAAGAAGCTATCGGGAAGATAAAGCAAAATACCCGGCGCTACGCCAAGCGCCAGCTCACCTGGCTCAGGAAAGACCCACGCTGGGTCATTTCTTCTCCCAATGAGCTGGAAGAGGTTATCCGATTCATTGAGGACAGGGTAAACGGGAAGTAGTTTTTTAAGGCTGGCTATCAGGAAGTTAAGCCAGGTCTGGCGGCAGGTAGCGGGGGTGATTTGCCAAAAAAAGAACCGCTATCGGAGATTTAAAAAATCTTGTCCCTCCTCACCAAATCGCCAAGCTCCTGATAAGATACCAAAAAGGCTGTCGGCCCCAAAGCGTAGGGAGCGGCTTCGTAGGCATTGTACCAGAAGTAAATTCCATCCTCCTGAATTTCAAAATTTTGCGGCAGAGCAAAAGACTCACCCCAGAAATAGCCCTCTTCTATGAGATCCGCTTCCAAAGGCAATTCTCTGGCTTCTTTAAAATAATTTTCTGCCAGCTTTTTTAGCGCAGTGGTATCCGTCGCGATATCGTTCCAATGAATCTCGCCGCCATCCCTGAGGTCAAAATTGTGAGAAAGGACATAGGAGTTGGGGTGGGCGCCGCCGGTGTAAGAATAGGCGCTGAGGCTGAGGACGACAATTTTGGGCGTTTGCAGACCGACTTCACCGGTGACGCTCACTTCCCAGCCAAAGGGGAAAGCTTCATTTTTCTGCTCTGCCTCCCATCGCCATTCCTCCAAAAAATTATTAGCGAGAAGCTCCATTTGCTTTTCGCTCATCTCTCCCTCGCACTTTTCGAAGGTAAAACTATCGACGAGGTCGCAGATGATGCGCTGATTGATGGCGTTCCTTACGCTTTCGTTCCCCCCGACAGCAAAAGGGTAAACAAGGTCAATCAATGCGCACAAACCATCGGGCGTATCGCATTCGCCCAGGGATTGATGGAAGGTTTTTATTTCAAACCGAACCTCCTCCACTTTCTCAGAATCGCTCTTACAGGTGGAGGAAAGTAAAATTGGGATTAGCATAAAAATAAGCGCCATCTTCATGAGATATGATTCTAACTCTTCTGCGGTCTGTTCGGCAGCCGCAAATTCAATTTTAATTCACTAAAAAAAGGTCTGGATGCTTGTTCGGAAGGTCGGTGAATGTTTTGTTTAAGAGCCTGCAAACTTAGGCGATATTCACAGTATCTAAGTCCAATTTTTAAAAAAAGAATACTCCCTCAGTACTGGTCATTTTTGGAACTATCCTAAAATCAGAGCGGCTAAGAACAGAAAACGGGGAAAGCCTTATTTCACCCGCTTCAGGCGGTTTTTGACGACTTTAAATGTGCGCCAGTTGCTGAGCGAACTTTCCGTGTTTTGCCGATTCATCACTGAAACGGAATAGGTGTAAGTCTTTCCCTGCTCAATACTGCTGTCCTCAATAGTGATTGATTTCCCGCCATTCAGCCGAATCACCTGCAAGATATTATGGGGATTATTAAAGTCGCCCGGAAGCCGGTCTTCAAAGCGATAGACGACTAAATAGTTGGCGATAGGGCTATTGTCTTTCAAGGTGCATTTAAAAGTAGCCGTTCCTTTCTTGTATTTCGGTTTGCTCAATTCCGGAGCTGCGGCAGAGGGCAATTGCAAATAAGGCATTTCGGGCAGCAGAGCCGGATGGTCGTAATAACTATCTTTTAGCGAGTCAATGAGCCTCAATGGGTTTTTCATCAAGGAATTGGCATTGTAAAAGATGCTGCCATCCACCCCGGGGGAGCGGCGGTTCAGGCGAATTTGTGCGGGGATTTCTCCCGGGTTTTGCCAGGCAGGTTCGGGGCTGTTGTTCACTTTATAAACTGCCTGTCCAATGTACAGGTTCCTGTCGAAACTGTTGTTCTCCCACCACTTCACTAAGATTTGATAATCGGCGATGGAAAATCCTATGTTCCAGTAAATCTGTGGCGCAACGTAGTCAATCCAGCCCTTTTGCAACCAACTGCGCACATCGTAGAACAAATCGTCGTAAGTGCTGAGGCTCGCCTTCGTAGCCGAACCGTATTGAGGGTCTTTGCCGATATTTCGCCAGACGCCAAATGGACTAATGCCAAACTTAATCCCAGGCGCCGCCAGTTTAATCATCTGAGAAACCTGCGAGACCATCATGTCCACATTGTGCCGCCGCCAGTCGCCCACGCTGTAATAACCGTAACCATATTTGGAAAAATCCTCAGCATCGGGGAACAATTCGCCAGAGGCTGGATAGGGATAAAAATAATCGTCGAAATGAATGCCGTCCACATCGTATTCCGTCACTAATTCCAGCACAATTTCCGTGATGTAATTCCTTACTTCCGGCATGGCCGGATTGAAATACTTTTTTCCGCCGTAATTTAAGAACCATTCAGGATGGTGTTTATAGGGGTGCATCTCCGACAGGGTCTGGGCCATCGTATCCATAGAAGCTCTGTACGGATTCAGCCAGGCGTGGAATTCCAAATTGTGTTTGTGCGCCTCCTCAATCATAAAATTGAGCGGGTCAAAATCCCCTGCGAGCGCTACTCCCTGTTTCCCTGAAAGGTATTTTGACCAGGGAGAAATCTTTGAAAAATAAAAGGCATCGCCGGCAGGCCGAACCTGAGCCAATACCGCATTAAAACCTGCATCCTGCAAGAAATCCATCATCCCAATCCATTCTTTTGAAAATTGTTCCTTGTTGAGACCGGGGCTGGATGGGAAATCAATGTTGGCAACGGTGTCTATCCAGGCGCCGCGAAACTCCCTTTTAGGAGCTGCGTCCTGAGCCTCGAGCGTAATTGGATATAAAAAACTGACGACCAACAAAGCAGATAAAAAAAGGCAGGCTTTTCTCATGGATGAATTTCGTTTTTAAGTGCCAGGGTTCCACACATTTTCCCTGTTCATTTTTGAGATTGGGAAAAAGTGGAATTAATCAATTTTGGATGGGGTAAAGTTATCAAAAATGAAACGGCAGGGCAATTTTTGACCATTCTGTTAAAAGTGGGATAATTACCTGATTGCGACTTTCTCGATTAGGCTCTTATCAGGAGCGGTAATTTCTAAGAAGTAAACCCCTGCGCTTAGATGCTGCACATCTATTATTTGCAACTGATTTGAAAGGACAGGTTGCCTGACCATACTCCTCCCAAAAATGTCAAAGAGGCGAGCCTGCCACCAGGTATTATCTTCTGATTTAATTTCAAACTTCAAAACGCCGGTCGCCGGATTCCCATACAGCTTAATCTCCTCGCCTGCCATCGTATCTTTGGCCGAAACTACTTCACAGCCCTTTGAACTCAAAAGGCCCGGCCTGTATTGACTCAGCGCATTCCACATCCTCTCCTTCTGGCCGGAGGTAAACATGCCCAGGCACGCATCATTTGTATAAAACATAAAGTTCATGGATATATCCGGCTCAGAGCAGGAATAGACGGGAAAGACCGGGCATTGATTCAGGTAAGTCTCGCAGGTTCTCGGCGTATCCTCCACGCCATCGTCGTCGTCACAGCACCCGTTTGGGTCAGCCCCCCAAATATGCTCCAGGTTAAAATAATGCCCTATCTCGTGGGTGCAAGTTCGCCCCAGGTCATAAGGCGGCAGCGCGTTCATCGCCCCAAACTGGCGGTAATCCACCTGCACCCCCTCTTCGCCCGGAACGGCCTGTCCGGGAAAAGTAGCCGTTCCCCCAACGCTCCCGGCAAAACGGGCTACCCAGATATTGAGATACTGCTCCGCATCCCAGGCTTCAATCCCCCCCTGATTAGTGTGGTAAATAGCTTTCGTTCCACCGATACCGACAGAGTTATCCGTAAAAGTCCGCGTGATTCCAGAAGTAGCCTTCCCAGCTGGATCCCTTGAAGCCAGGCAAAACTCAAACCCAACGTCGGCAATCCGGCTCTGGAAATAAGCCGGAATCTGTGGAATTTCAACATTCACAGCTCTAAAATCCCGGTTCAAAACTTCTATTTGAGATAGTATCTGCTCATCAGGAATATTCTCCTCCGGTTTGTTCCAAACGACATGCACCACCACCGGAATGGTAATAACAGACCTTTCAAAAACAGTCTCCCCTCCCCTTGCTTTCTTTTTATTTTTTTTAAAAAATAATCCCAAACCCTCATTCCCCTGCCAGGTATTCCCAGGACTGACACTGCCACACCACTGGCAGGCAGCCTGATAAGAAAAGGAGCCACAGAGAAAAAAGAAAAGGACAAAGAGTTTTTTCATCAAAAAGATTTGCACAAAAGTAAGTGAAGTATAATTCATTCCTAATCGGGATATACTAACCGGACTGCGCTACACAACAAAGATTCTTTTAGATTTATCAATTCATATTTCATTCAATTAAAAAAGGCCAGACGA
>CAZXQI010000055.1:6794-22921 GCA_964643005.1 uncultured Saprospiraceae bacterium
TTTTAATCGAATGACCTTTTTTTAGTCGGGGTGGCAGGATTCGAACCTGCGGCCTTCCCGATGCAATCGGGATACGATAACCGCACTGCGCTACTCCACTTCCCAGCCTCTTTTAGATTTATCAATTCATATTTCATTCAATTAAAAAAGGCCAGACGATTTTAATCGAATGACCTTTTTTTAGTCGGGGTGGCAGGATTCGAACCTGCGGCCTCCTGCTCCCAAAGCAGATACGCTAACCGGACTGCGCTACACCCCGTAAATCTTACTCTTTATTTCAAACAGCCCTGCGGCCTTCCCGATGCAATCGGGATACGCTAACCGGACTGCGCTACACCCCGAAAATAAAAATGCCATCACTATTACGAGGGCATTTAAAAATAGTTGCGGTGAGGGAGGGATTCGAACCCTCGGTACCCGTTAAGGTACGACGGTTTAGCAAACCGTTGGTTTAAGCCACTCACCCACCTCACCGACTTTTCAAAAAGCGGCTGCAAAGGTAGTCGCGTTTTTGAAATATCCAAATATATCTTCTAAAATCAGCTTTCAATTTTAGCTCTGGGAATCCCGTGTCGTATTGCCTATTTTTCGTTCAGGCTCAAACGTAGTTTTCTTTCCAATTCGGAGACAGTATCCTTAAAGACCAAATCGGTTTCCATTAAATCCTGCACCGTCCTGACTGAATAAATGACGGTGCTGTGGTCTCTTCCACCAAACATTTCTCCGATGGCTTTCAGGGATTTGTCTGTGAGATTTTTGGCCAGGTACATAGAAAGCTGGCGGGCAATTACAATCTGGCGCTTTCTCGTCTTTCCTCCCAGTTTTTCAACGGGGACGTCGAAATATTCCGCCACAAGCCCTTTGATGTAGTCGAGGGTGATTTCTTTGTTGATTTGGGTGACAAAATTCTTGACCACTTCTTTGGCGAGGTCAACATCCATTTCGCGGTTATTCAGAGAAGACTGGGCGATGAGCGAAACCAGTACGCCTTCCAGTTCGCGGATATTGTTTTGAATATTGAAGCAGATAAATTCGACCACGTCTGAGGGGAGTTCAACGCCTTCCCTGTCCATCTTAGCTTCGAGGATGGCTACTCTCGTCTCAAAATCGGGCGCCTGGAGGTCGGCGGACAATCCCCATTTAAATCTGGAGATGAGGCGCTCTTCCATGCCGTCTAAGTCTTTGGGAGGTCTGTCTGAAGTCAGGATGATCTGTTTTCCGCCCTGATGAAGTTGATTGAAAATGTGAAAAAATATCTCTTGGGTTTTTTGCTTGTTGGCCAGGAATTGAATGTCGTCAACGATGAGCACATCTACCATCTGGTAAAAGGTGACGAAGTCGTTCACAGCGTTGTTCTTGATGGACTCGATAATCTGGCTGGTAAACTTCTCGGACGAGACATAGAGCACTATTTTGTCTTCGTGGGCTTTCAGTACTTCGTTACCAATAGCATGAGCCAGGTGGGTTTTTCCCAAACCGACGTCTCCAAAAATGACTAAAGGGTTAAAAGCGGTGCCTCCGGGTTTTTTGGCTACGGCGGAGCCGGCGGAGCGCGCCAGGCGGTTGCAATCTCCTTCAATAAAGGAGTCGAATGTATAACTTGGGTTTAGTTGAGGTTCAACTTTCAGCTTTTTGATTCCGGGGATAATGAAAGGATTCTTGATGCTAAGGGCATTGACGCTGCCTGGAGCGACATCATCGGCTTTGTTTCTTTTGACATCAGGGCTTTTTCCCGAATGGTTTAAATGGTTTCCGGAGTAGCTCGCCCCAGTCAATATTTGATACTCCAATCGCCCCTGATCGCCTAATTCTTTGCGAATCGTCATTTTTAATAACACCACATAGTGTTCCTCAAGCCATTCATAAAAAAACTTGTTGGGCACCTGAATCGTCAATGCCTGATTTTCAAGACGAATGGGTCTTATTGGTTCAAACCAAGTTTTGAAGCTCTGCCCATTGACATTTCTTCGAATGGTTTGAAGACAGTTGTCCCAAACTGAAATGCAGTCCTTTACCATTTTCCAAACTTTACCGGAGTTAACTAATAAAATAACCTTCCTATCTAAAAAATAGGATTTTTTCTAGCATCAGTAAATTAGGAAGATTCTCCAAGTGTAAACCATAGACGCGCCCTCTACACGGGGTGTTGGTGTGAAACTTTTATATAGTCCCTTTTTTCGGAGAGGGACAAAGTTGGGCAATTTCCAGGCTACGTCGAAAGTAAAACCCGTGTTTTTTTTTATTTTTTTTAGGGCGCGCTGATTACAACTTTTTCAAGAGTCGTAATCAATTATAAATCAATACAGTAGGATTAACTTTTTTTCTAAAAATCTGGCAATCAGTTATTTACAAAATAGGTATTGATAATCAAGCAGTTACGACAGGTTCTCCTACATTAAAATAGACGCTTCTTTTTTTATGGCGACTAAGGCTTTGTCAAGTGCAGTGTCCGGCCTGGCCTCTGCAAAATTTAACAATACTCCTGCGAGTTCTTTTGCGGGCGCCTTGGGGTCAACTCTTTCTGAAAGGCCATTGATGAGGTTGACCGTTTCATCTCTGGAAATCTTGATAATCTGCCATAATTGATCTGACACGTACACCTGTTGGGTGATGTTGTATTCAAATTCCTGCTGAATGGTCAATAACAGCGCAATCCTAAACAGAGCGGCGTTTTGGTCTTCCTGTTTCAGGCGTAGAACTAAGTTTGGGATAGAAATCCGCTCACAAAACAGGGATAAACGCTCATAAGCCTGAAGGCGTAATGGTATTGTTATGTTTTGTTGTTTCTGTTTAAATTTCAACAGCTTTACCTGGTACCGCTTATCCAGATAAGTCTTCATCAAATAATAAACAGTGAGAAAAACTATCAGCGCCGGAATGGTGACTTTGATAATTTCGAGAAGGACTGATAAGAAGGTAGCCATGTCTTTGTTTTTTCTACACCTTCAAAAGTGCGCATTACCGTGAACCCTGGTAGTTCGTTTTTAAAGGTGGGCAAAATTAACCCCGCGCCCCTAATTTCAAAAATCAGATTCTTTTTGCAGACAAACTATTGTCCATTTCTTCTTTTGCAGCCGTTGAACAAGGCAGATTGTACCTTTGCCTCAAAAAATGTTAACATGGAAGAAGAGACTATCAATAAACTACCTTTAACTATAACTCCGGCAGCTCTCCAACAACTTCGCGAAATCCGGGCAAAAATGCACGTACCTGTTAATTTCCACCTGAAAATTGGCGTGAAAAATATCGATGCATCTAAGAAGTTCGATTACGATCTGCGCTTTGCCATCAAAACAGATAAAGACGACATCTACGAATTCGACGGCATGAAGGTCTATATGGAAAAGGAACACATCAGCTACCTTTCAGGAATGGAACTCGACTGGGTGGTGATCAACAAAGACAGCGGATTCAGTTTTGAAAAGGGTAAGGCCTCAGGCTGCTAATTTTCCCTTTCCATCAGATCGTATAAAAGTAAAGCCCGGAAAAGAAATTTTCCGGGCTTCTTTTTTGTCGGATTTCGTTACAGGATTTTTTACTGGGTATTCTCATGTGAATGAATCCTTCTGAATTAAAGGATTTAAATTCCTGCTTCCGGCAAAATTCTCATAAAGAAAGTTGTTGAACCAAAATGTGAATCCATGTGATTGACCCTCGAACCAAATTCAAATAGGGGGTAAAAGGGGGCGTTCATGCTCTTAGCCGAAAAAATGTTACAAATCTGAGCGATGAAGCTTTTCATCCCTTTTCGCTGCAAAAGTAGTCAATAAAGGTATTCTTAGATGCCGCCTTTCACAGGCCGGAGGCTAATTCTTCACAAAACAATTAATCAGAATCTCTAATAATTCTGATGCAGAATACTTTTTAAAATGGCTTAAAATGTATGGTAAAAATAAATTTGCAGACAGGCGCCTCCAGCAGGCGTCTGGATACGGCTTTTTTAGAACTTAAAGCCTCATTTTGAGGTTTTTGCGAATGAGAAAACCAGCCGACTTAGTCTTCTTTAGCGTCGCCGCTTTCGCTCAATTCCTTCGTAGGATGTTGAAGTTGGGTTGGTTTGAATCTGGCGTCGCTCTTGATAATTTTGCTGGCCAGGAGGCGCGCTTCCTGCGAAGGGTTTTTCAGCCATTGCACCGACCATACAGGCAGATAATCCAGGCCATTGCTCTTTATTTTTTCCCTTCTCTTGAATTCCCACAAATGCGAGGTGTATTCCGTGTCTGCAAAAAAGCCATCGGGGTGAACGACAACCGGCGCCCCGGAATGGTGAATCGGCTGAATGATGAGGGGCAGTTGGATGTCGTCCATCTGAATCTGCCGGGTCAATCGGTTCTTTTCCATATAGGGAGTCAGGGCATTGGCCAGCTCTTGTGCAAAAACAGAGCGCTCTTTTTCAATCGCCACGTTTTTCCCCAATACCTCCATGCACTCATTTATTTGAGCCTCGTCATGGCTCGCTCTGGCCTCAGCCAGGCGAATCAGATGCCCGAGTAGCCAGGTTCCCTTGTCCCATTTTTTATTCAAATAGCCCTCTATCGCTTCATCTGGGAAGGAGTGGATGATGTGCAGCTTCTGAGCAGGTTTGTTGGCTAACATATTAATGTATGAAATCCCCTCTAAGGAGTTCAGAGATATCAGCTTCTTAGTCATGGTTCCCTTCAGGTTCACCATCCCATAAGTGCAAGACAAAATGATCTGGTCGAACTGCTGGCCGAAAAGCTCGTCTATGAAAAGCACCGCCAGCCCGTTCCGCTCTAATTGCCGGATCTTGTCGCTGCCCTCGTCGTTTTGCTGTTTTAATTTGAGCAGGTAGCCAGAAATCAAATCCCTTTGTCCAATCGTCAGGGTCACAACTCCAACGGAGGGATAAACCCGTTGCGGCGTCTCTTTAATTTCCTGTAGTTGGCGAACAACGTGCTGGGCTTCCACGTCGTTGAATTCCTCGGCATCAGAAAATCTACCTTCCACATTTTCAATAAAATATTCGATTTGATTGACGGGGTTCTCTGCTATCCCCGTCTGTGCCGGCGGAAAATAGAGATTGGTAATGGGAGCAGAAGGAACCTCATTTTCCAGCGCATACTGAATCAGACTCGTCTCATTGCCATAGCTGTCATCGCTACCAAATACTGCGACCTTTTTGCCCAGGGGCGCAATAGCCGCGGCATGTTCCACTGAAAATTTGTTGGCCTCGTCAAAAATGACATAATCGAAATAGCCATTCAGTCTCGGCAAAACATTCAGGGCGACGTGCGACGAAACAAAAAGTATTGGTAGAAAAGCGCTCACTGTATCAAAAGCCGGTTCCAAAATTTCAGACAGCGGCAGCGACTCCGCCTCTGCATGTCCCGACCTTTCAAAAATGTAGTGCCAAGCCTTCCTATTGTCTCTTTTTAATTTTTTTAGGTTTGCTATCTGTCGAGTTTGCCACAATTTCCACAACTGATTGAAAATGAGCGGTCGCAGGGCGAACCAGTTGGAGGAGTAGTTTTCGACAAGAGACTCTTCCGTAGGTAAATCCGAAGATTGCAGCTTCGCTAACAGGTTGCCGAAATACCAGCTTTCAAAAGCCGCCATCCAGTCTATCGGCTTCACCTTCACCAGTGCGCGAACAACTTTCTGGTCCAGGTTCCCGAGCTTTAGCCAGTTGGCCTGCCATTGGTAGAAAAGCTCAAAGTCCCGCAAATTGAGCTGCGTTGTTTCCAATTGTTCGACGACCGATTCAAGGTACTTTTGGCGCTGCGGTATGGTAAGCGTCTTATTTTCAAACTTCTTTTGGTAGAGATTGGCGTCGTTCAATTCCTCTAACAAAACATCTAACGAGTATTCAAGATCAGAGATTTGCTCTTTCAGGTCTAAGTTGGGATGAGCCGTCTTGCTGTTCAGTCTGTTGACTTCTTCCTGGGTAGCCACTTCAATTTTGTTCCCCCAGCGAGTCAGCGCCTCTTCAAAGCGATTCAAATTGCCCGTGAGTTTGGGGATGTGCATACCATCCTTGCACGGTTCAAATTCAAACTCGAAATACTTGTGATCCGAGTAATCCTTCAACAAGCCTTTGTACAAAAGCGCTACTTCTTCCCTGGCTCTGTTCACCTTTTTCTTTTTGGAAGAAAAAAAGGAAAATGAAACCTTTCTGGCGCCGGCCTGTCGGAAATCGTTTCCCAGTTCATCGCCATAATGCAGGAGTTTTTCCTTCAGCTTGTTACACTCAGCATGGAGCAGGCTGTGATGTTCATTGTAATGCTCGTTCAGGCGCGCGGCGTAGGCGTCAACTTTTGTGATGTAGCGATGCTGCAACTGCCCCAGCTTGCCGAGGAATTCTCTGAGTTGGGTTTTTACAAATTTGAGACCCTCCACTGGTTTATTTTTTGTAAAAATATCGTCGTGCAGGTTGCTCAGGGGGTGAGTCAGGGTTTTAACCTGTACAAATAGCGGATGGCAGCTCAGGATTCCCGATTTCAGCTTGTCGTATTCCTCCACTGTGAAGACAAAATCCTGTGCGTTCAACTGGCTGGTCAGCAGTTCTTTGCCCTCTACCCTATTGCTCGCCAAAAAAAGTCCCGTCGTCTCTGTCCAGTTGTATTGGCCAAAAGCCTTAAAGCTCCTGGCAGCATAGGCGCGATCCGCCTTTTGTTTATCCCGTAGATATTTATTTTTTTTAATTAAAAAATCCTCCTCATTATGAGGGATTTCCCGGGTAGTCCCTCCCGCCGCCACTCTCAGAAGTTCCAAAAGCGGCATCTTGTCGTAGAGCGCGTCGTCCAGCAAAAAATTCAATTGATTGAGTCCGGTCTGAGCCAGCATGGCCTGAGAGTACTTCAGAGTAGGCGTCCGCTCCGACACCACTAAACTCTTCTTCCCATTGGATAGGGCGTTGATGAGCAAATTCACCATCGTCTGCGTTTTCCCCAGGGCGTCGTCGCCTTCTACAATGGAAATCTTTTGTCGGGAAATCAGCTCTAAGGCCGCCGACTGCTCCGGATCGGCGGGCAGGAAAGGAAAAACAAACGCTTCTTCTTCCGAAGTCAGAGCTTCGGGATTCAGCGTCTCTTCAGGTTTGTATTCGCCGGATTTCCAGGAAATAAACTGCGGCGGGAACAAGCTCATCACCCCGGACCAAAACAAAACCCGCTGTTCCGCCAATGGCCCAATTTCATCTATACCGGGGGAGGGAATAATATGTTCTGAGTCTCCTTTTTGCACCAGCTCTAAGCGCTCCGCCAACTCGTTGCAGAAAGTATCCAGCATCTCCTGGCTAAGCTTTCGCCCCAATGCGATTTCTTCCAAGCGCTCCTTTACATCGTAGTCGTATTTTTCTTTCAGGTATTTAACAACCTGGTAGTTAGGCACGACAAATTGCTGCTCTCCATGTTTAAAAACCCAGGAATCCACTTTTGTCTGAGCGGGTTCAATGTTCAATAGCCAAATGAAAAGTGGGGAAACTAATAACTCGCCCGAGAAGGTGTCCACTATCAATGGATATCCAAAGCCAAAGGATTTGGCGCCATAGGATTTTTCAAAATTTCTCGATTCAAAATAAATATGCCTCAGCTTTTCTGCTGCCAGTCCGTCGGTGTTAGCCTGAATCGTCAGTTGGCCGGAAAGTAGCTGCGTCGTGAAGCTCCGATCAAAATTGTCGTTGGTATCGTCGAGACTACTGATATCCAGCCTGTCAGGATAAAAAGGCATGGCATTGTTATAAATCGAATAAATCGAAGGCGATTGGCTGCTTTTCATAAAACAACAAGAGATTGGTTGAAGGTCCCGGTTCCCATAGTAGGCGAAGCGCTTCTGTTTTGTCAAATTTTTTGTGAGTAGAGACTGCGGCCAAATTTAGGGCATAGTTGTTAAGATTTTCCATTTTATGCCAACAACTCTCATTTCAGAGCCTTTCACTGCCGTAGAACACAGGGGATAGGGCATTTTTTAAAAAAAATTAGACTCTCGTCTCAAATTTTAGCCGCTTCCTTCCCTAAAACCGAAAGACGGCGTCTGTTTTTATCCCTCAAAATGATAATGCAAGGTTAATCCCGCTACTTACTTTTTTCCTATTTTTTTGAGAAAAAGAAAAGTCTCTATTTTTGCCGCCTTTAAGGAAAAGCCCTTTCAGCGCAAACGGGCAATCAATAGCCTCTCAATTTTGTCTGTAATATGGATATCAAAATTCAAAACCTGACAAAAAGCTACGGCCCACAAAAGGCAGTAGACGACATCTCCTTCGACGTGCATACCGGTGAAATCGTCGGTTTTCTCGGACCGAACGGAGCAGGGAAAACTACCACGATGAAAATCATCACCGGCTTTCTCGAATCAGAAGCGGGTGACGTGATCATCGGCGGCAAGTCGGTCAAAGACGGCCATACGAAGCGGCATAT
This sequence comes from uncultured Saprospiraceae bacterium, assembly GCA_964643005.1. GTDB lineage: Bacteria > Bacteroidota > Bacteroidia > Chitinophagales > Saprospiraceae > UBA6168. Next base: position 15,170 of record CAZXQI010000055.1, read on the forward strand.
CGGCTACCTGCCGGAGCATAACCCACTCTATTTAGAAATGCCCGTCATTGACTACCTTGACTTTTGCGCCGCTATTCAGGGAATGGACAAAGTGGCCATACCTGCGCGCATTCGGGAAATGGTCAAAGTCTGTGGACTAGACGCCGAAAAGCACAAAAAAATCGCCGAGCTGTCCAAAGGTTATCGCCAGAGAGTAGGTCTGGCTCAGGCGCTCATCCACGATCCGGAAATCCTTATTTTGGATGAACCCACGACCGGACTCGATCCCAATCAAATCGTGGAAATACGGGAGCTTATCAGAAACATCGGCAGGGAAAAGACCGTCATCCTCAGCACGCATATCCTGCCGGAAGTAGAGGCTACCTGCGACCGCATCCTCATTATCAATCACGGTAAGATTGTAGCCGACGGCACAGCGGCCACCCTGCGAAAACAGGCCCAGGGGCAACAGGTATTGCACATCCGCATCGAGGGGGGAACGACCAACGACATTTTTGAAAAATTAAAATCACTGCCCAATGTCGCCCTCGTGGATATATTGGACAGGGAGGCGCAACGCTTTGAGGTGCAGAGCAAACCGGAGCAGGCGTCCAATCGTCAAATTTTTGACCTCTGCGTAAAAAACCAATGGGCCTTAATAGAAATGACGCCCTTTGAAACAAGATTAGAAGACATCTTCCGAAACCTGACGGTGTAATTGTCTGATATCGCAACTTTGACAATCTCTCAACTTCATTGAATTTCTCAAAACATTCGCCATGACACCAACCTGGGTTATTGCAAAAAGGGAATTAGGAACCTACTTCGATTCACTGGTAGCCTACATTTTACTCATCATTTTTCTGGGGCTGACAGGGCTGTTCACCTGGCTCTTAGGCGCCGATATTTTTCTCAGGAAACAGACCGACCTGCTCGTATTTTTTCAGGTGGCGCAACTGACGCTGCTGTTATTCATCCCCGCGCTCACCATGCGGCAATTTGCCGAAGAGAAGCGGACGGGAACCATCGAGCTGCTGCTGACCAAAAACGTCTCCAATCGGCAGGTCGTGTTGGGCAAATTCCTCTCCTGCCTGCTGATGGTCTGCATTGCCTTAGCCTTCACCCTGCCCTATTACATCACCGTTGCCAGTCTGGGCAACCTCGACCACGGCGCCACCCTGAGCGGGTACATCGGGTTGATACTCCTCAGCGCCATATATATAAGTGTCGGGCTATTCACCAGCACGCTGACCAATAACCAGATAGTGGCCTTCCTACTGGCGCTGTTCGCCTGCCTGAGTTTCCATTTTCTGTTCAATGCAGTAGCCTCTAACTTCACCGGACGCCTGGGCGAATTTATCGCCATGTTCAGTTCTTCCAGCCATTTTGACTCCATCTCAAGGGGGGTGCTGGACACCAAAGACCTGTTCTATTTTGCCGGCATCATCGTCCTGGGGCTGGGGCTGGCAGAGTGGAATATTTCAAAAAGAAATTGATTTTTGACAAATACAGAAATGCGACAATGAAAAAATTAACTACCCTCAGCCTACTCCTCATCGCAGGGATTTTATTGTTGGTCAATGTTTTGTCCCAACGCTTTTTCTACCGTCTCGACCTCACAGAGGGAGGGCAATACACCCTGAGCAGAGCCAGCCGGGATATTTTAAAAAACTTAGACGACCCGGTAACTATAACGGCCTACTTCTCAGACGACCTACCGCCCGACTTGCAAAAAATTCGCACCGACTTTAAAGATATGTTGACCGAATATCGCAGCGCCTCCAAAAGCATGGTGGACTACGAATTCGTCAACCCCAACAACGAGGAGAAAGAACAGGAGGCCTTGCAAAACGGCGTGCGTCCCGTCATGATCAACGTGCGTGAAAAAGACCAAAGCTCTCAGAAAAAGGCCTTCTTAGGCGCCGTGATAAAGATGGGAGAGCAAAAGGACGTCATTCCCTTGGTCGCTACGGGCACGGGCATGGAGTATGCGCTGTCCACCGGCATCAAAAAACTGTCCGTCCAGAACAAGCCTTCTGTCGGCATCGTGCAGGGCCACGGAGAACCTTCTCTCCAGGATCTGGGTCAGGTCTATCAGTCTCTGAGCATTTTGTACAATGTGGAAGCCGCAGAGCTCGGAGGCGATCTCAGCCATTTTCAGGCATTGGCCATCGTCGCTCCCCAGGATAGTTTTCCTCCTAATCAATTGGCCAATCTCGGGCAGTACTTAAATAGCGGCGGCAAATTATTCATCGCCATCAACCGCGTTTCCGGCGACCTTCAAACCCAGAGGGGCGACGTCGTCAATACCGGGTTGGAGACCTGGCTACTGGAAAGGGGAATCATAGTCGAGCCGAGTTTCATCCTCGACTCCCAATGCGGCAACGTCACGGTGCAGCAGCAACAAGGCTTCTTTGTCGTCAATACGCCCATGAGTTTTCCCTATATGCCATTGATTAGCCAGTTCCCCGACTTCCCTATTACAAAAGGTTTAGAGCAGGTGATTCTGCCCTTCGCCAGTCCGGTGAATTTTGCGGGTAGCGTGGGAACCTTCCACCCCTTTCTGTCCAGTTCTACGAAAGCCGCTACTTCTCCGGCGCCCATCAACATAGAGGTGCTGGATAAACAATGGACGACTGCAGATTTTCAGCAATCAAATATTACCATCGGAGGTATTTTAGACAATTTGCCGGGAGGCGGAAAAATGGTCGTCATCGGCGACGGCGATTTCCCTGTCGGCGGTCAGGGCAGGACGACCGCTCAGGACAATGTCAGTCTCATGGCCAACTCCATTGACTGGCTCTCCGACGACACCGGCCTCATCGAGCTGCGCACGAAGGGCGTCGCCACCCGGCCTATCAAAGAAGAATACCTCGGAGACGAGGCCATCGGCAAGCGGAATTTTTTGAAATACCTGAACTTCGGGCTGCCCATCCTGCTGGTGTTGCTCTACGGATTCGCGCGCAGTCAACAGCAGCGCAGGATTCGGATGAAGCGAATGGCAGAGCGCTACTCGTAAATTGGCTTTACCTTTAAGCCAAAACTTATTTTGGATTCCGGCTATCAGAATCCTGAAATCAATTTTCATTAGCCCAGCATGTCTCACGCATACATATTCGACGCAGTGCGCACGCCCCGGGGAAACGGGAAAGCCGGCGGGGCGCTCTACGAAGTCAAACCGGTCAGCCTTTTAGGCGCCTGCTTAGAAGCCATCCGCCGGAGAAATCAACTTGATACTCATTTAGTAGAAGACCTTTTAGCCGGTTGCGTGACGCCCGTCGGCGACCAGGGCTACAATATTGCCAAGGCGGCTTTGCTTTATGCCGCCTGGCCGGACTCAATTCCGGGCATGCAGTTAAACCGATATTGCGCTTCCGGTCTGGAAGCGGTGAATATGGCAGCCATGAAAATCATGGCCGGCTGGGGAAATCTCATGCTGGCCGGAGGAATCGAAAGCATGAGCCGCGCGCCCATGGGTAGCGATGGCGGAGCGCTCCTCTTCGACCCGGAAGTCGTCAACAAAGTCAACCATATTCCGCAGGGCGTATCCGCCGACCTAATCGCCACGCTCGAAGGCTTTTCCAGAAACGCATTGGACGAGTATGCGCTCCGCTCGCAGCAACGCGCACAGCAGGCTTGGGAAAATGGCTGGTTCTCCAAATCTATCGTCCCCATTTACGATCGCAACGGACTGCTGATACTCGACCGGGACGAGCACCCACGCCCCGGAACTACCATCGAAAAGTTGCAGGCTTTGCCTCCCGCCTTTGCCGGTCTGGGCAGACAGGGATTCGATGAAATGGCCATGTTGCGCTACCCTGCTATTGAAAAAATCAATCACGACCACACGGCGGGGAATTCCTCCGGCATCGTGGACGGAGCAGCTTTAGTGTTGGTGGGCAGCGAAGAAGCCGGAAAAGCCGCCGGTCTGAAGCCCAGAGCAAAAATCATTTCGGCGGCGAGCATCAGCTCCGAAGCCGCCATCATGCTGACCGGTCCGGCTCCGGCCTGTCGGCAGGCACTTAAATTAGCGGGCATGAGCGTCGCAGATATAGACCTTTGGGAAATGAACGAAGCCTTTTCCGCCCCCGTTTTAAAATTTCAAAAAGACCTGAACCTCGACGGGGAAAACGTCAACGTCAACGGAGGAGCTATCGCAATGGGTCACCCTCTCGGCGCTACGGGCGCCATGTTGCTGGGCGCCATTCTGGATGAATTGGAGCGGCGGGACTTGAACACAGGAGGCGTCACGCTCTGCGCAGGAGGAGGCATCGGCATCGCTACCATCATTGAGCGGGTGTAGTTCGCAATGCTTTGGGTCTCCATGGCAACTTTGAGTCATTGCTCACGTTTTCAGTTTACCGGTTCCATTATTTAAAAAAAAATAAAAACTCCATGCGTTCCATCATTCTAAAATTGCTGCTACCGCTGAGTGTTTTTTTCTTTTTTTCCACCGCTCCGGCGGCGGCTCAAAAGGCGCCAAAATGCGTGAAGGTCGCCAAAACTCACCGCCCCAACTGGCTAAGAATCGACACTAAAAAATTGGATAAGTTCTACCGCAACTTTGATAACTCCACCACTTTTTCGGGAATGAAATTGGTCAAATCCGAGCTGGCCTATTATCTCATAGCCGAGGAAAAGGAGGGCGGCCGGATTATCGCCTTTGAATTGAAACGCAAAGGAAGGCGCCTGTTCCTCAACAAAAGCTTCCCCGTCCAAAGCTGCGACGAAGGCGGCCTCGGACTCGATACTTTTTTACAAAAAGATGGGAAAATTAATGGCTGCCGGAAGGGAACTCATGAAGTAATCAGCCAGTAGTCGCTGATATTTTTGGAAATAAAAAAAGCGCTCCTACTCTCCTTATTTTTGAAGATTTCAGAAAAAATTCATCGGCGATGAGAGTTTCGCATTTTATATTTTTTTAAAAAATGTACCTGTTTAGGAAAATGAGATTTTCCATTAGGGGGGTCAGTAGATGGGCTCAGATTTTTCCTTTGAGTAGTTTCGCCAGGTCAGCCGATATTCAACTCAGGCATATTTTGAAAACCGCTCTCTTCCTCCATTTTTAATTCAAATTTTCCGTCGTGAAACTCAATTTCGAGCATCTCGCTGTGTTTGAACCAGTTGATGATTTCATCGCCGAGAAACTCCCTCCGCCAGCTCGTTTCTAACATTGGGTCAAAATAATCCTTGTCGTTTTTCATTTTTTTCAAAATGCTCCTCGGCAAGACAATATTGTTGGAAATGCCCGCCTGAAGGCATTTGTACTTTACCAATAAATCCAGCATTTCCATCAGGATATCCTGTTTGGGATTTTCGCTGTTATCGCGGGGAATCATGTTTAGAATTTCGCGCTCCTGATCCGTTGCCTTTTGGTGAAACATATCCATAAACTTTTCTCCAAAGCGCCCGACGAGGTTATCGGGAAGGCGTCGGTTTTGCCTGAGCGCATCCATCCCTGAGTGAATCGCCCTGACGAGCGGGCTGATGTATTTGGTGGGGAAAATCATTTCGCGGGAGTGGTTTTTTTGTTGGGCTTCCGAGCTGCGCCAGAGTAGCAGGCGAAGGAGAAAAAATTGCTCTTTCCCTTTCAGGCTCTTCATCAGGTTATTTTCCAAAATCTCTTTATAGAGATCCTGCTCGTAAGTATCGGGGTCTTCTAAGGTTCTGAATTCCTCCCAGGCCCAATTGAGTCTGCCTGCCTTTTCGAGTTTCTCTTTTAGTTGGAGATATAATTCGTGCAGGTATTTGACGTCCAACAAGGCGTAATCCAACTGCTTTTTTTGAAAGGGCCTCGCTTCCCAGTCGGTCACGGTGTAGCCCTTGCTCAGTTCAATCCGCAATTCATTTTCCAGCAGCTTGCTGAAACCCACGGGATGCTTGTAGCCAATAAATCCGGCGGCAATTTGGGTGTCGAAAGTATTCCGGGGAATGATTCCATAATGCGTATTGAAAAGGCGATAGTCGTTGTCTCCCGCATGGACAACTTTCAAAATATTCTCATTTACCAGCATGTCAATCACCGGCTGGATATTGCCTACTTTGAGCGGGTCAATGAGGTAAAAACCGTTTTTGGTAGCAATCTGAATCAGGCAAATGGTCGTAATGAAGCGCTTTTCTCCGACAAACTCCGTATCAAAACACAGCCAGTCCACGCCTTTATTTACCCTTGCAAAATCCTGTAATCCGGCGGCGTCTTCTATCAATTGAAAAGGGGCGGTTTTAGCCTGCATATATTGGGTTGGTTTATTATAAATTAAAAAAGTAGTGCGAAGATAGAAAATGCCCGTCCTGAAAAAAATAGAGAATGTGGCGTCTGAAAAAAATTTCAGATGGAAGAAAAGTTCAAAACCCAGTGAACCGTTTTAGAATAATGGCGCGTATATTTTAGAAATTGTTTAAAATCGCAAGTTATAAAACGGAATATGAAGAAATTACTCGTAACAGGCGCCTCGGGATTTTTGGGTTGGAACGTTTGCCACTTTGCCCCTGCCGACTGGCGCATCGTCGGAACGTACTGGCAAAACAAGGAAGGCATCCACCAAAAAACGAACGCCCTAAAGGTGGATCTCTGCGACAAAGACCGAATCTGGAAAACCATTAAAGAGGTAAAACCCGATGCAGTTTTTCACCTGGCAGCTCATTCAGGCACTAACTATTGCGAGCAAAATCCCGAAGAAACCCGACAACTCAATGTGGAGGCGACCGCCAATCTGGCGGAGATGTGCGACGACCGTCGCGTCCGTCTTTTATTCACCTCCAGCGAGCAGGTCTTTTCGGGTACCAAAGAAAAATATGTGGAAACCGACCTGCCCGACCCGCGCAACGAATACGGCAAACAAAAGTCAGAAGCCGAAAAAATGATTCAGGAAAGGCTCTCTGAATCTATCATCGTCCGCATCGCCGTCATGTACGGGCGCTCCAGTCAGGCGGGAAAAAGTTTTCTGCAACAGTGGTTGGAGACATGGCAGACCTTCCTGCCGGTCACTGCCTTTTACGATGAGATTCGATCCTTCCTCAGCGGGCGTTCCGCAGCGGAGGGATTGTTTACCCTGCTGAATCAGGGCGCCAACGGGATTTTTAATCTGGCCGGCGTAGAGCCGCTTTCAAGGTACGATTTCGCCCTTTTGGCCAAAGGAATTTTTAACCTGAACGAAGGAAAGGTCATTTCCAAATCCCGGGAAGAAGCCGAAATGCCGGCCTATCGTCCACGCAATTTGACATTGGAAATTCACAAAATCGCCGGAACCGGATTCCAACCCGCCCATCCAAAATACGAACTGACAGAACTCGCTAAGGAAATCACTCTGCCGCCGAGGTTTTCGGAAAATTAGCGGCAAGCCTTAAGTTTCGCCTGGCTAAATGTTTCAGAATTGGAAGGCATAGAAAACCTTCTCTGCACTTTAAATGCCGGCCGGCGACAAGTCCTGAAGCTCCGGCAGCCAGCGCCTGATGTAATCCCCCTGGGCGTCGTAACGGCGGGCCTGGGTCACAGGGTTGAGGTAGCGCACTTCGCGGGGGTCGTTGCTGAGGCCGGCGATGTAGTTCCAGTTGCCCCAGTTGCTGGCGACGTCGTAATCAATAATGATGCTTTCAAAGTATTCCGCTCCCATTTGCCAGTCCAGTTTCAGGTCGTTGACTAAGTAGCTGGCCACATTCAGGCGGCCCCTGTCGGACATGAAGCCAGTCAATTTCAGCTCCCGCATATTGGCGTCAATGAAAGGTACGCCCGTTTTCCCGTCGATCCATTTTTGTAATAAATCTAAGTCGGTG
>CAZXQI010000056.1:0-22909 GCA_964643005.1 uncultured Saprospiraceae bacterium
CGAAGGGAACGAGTAGAAAATAATTTTTAAAAAAACTCCTCTCGCTCCTGGAGAAAAATGCCCAATGACTTTGAATTTTCTGAACAAGGCTACAAAAGTATTATTGTCTCTCTCCAAATTTTAAATAAAAGCCTCTGAATTGGGTCGCTCAGTATCTATTCCCTGTAAAGCCGGCTTTCCTCTAAATACCGATAGACGGCATCCGGAACAAGATAGCGCACGGAGTATCCCTCTTGCAGGCAGTCCCGAATGTAAGAGGCGGAGATGTCTATCATGGGCGACTCGAAGTGGCGAACATTGGGGTGCTCCCCTAATTCGCCCAGGTCGTACCCCGGCCTTTTGTAGAGATAGATTTGGTAGTCGCGCAGTAGGATTTCGTAGCTCTTCCATTTTGGGAGAGTGGATAGATTGTCGCCGCCCATGATCAAAACGAATTCCTTATCGGGATGCTTTTCTCTCAGATGGATCAGCGTATCAATGGTGAAGGAAGGTTTGGGCAGACTGAATTCGATGTTGGAAGCGCGGAGCAGGGGATTGTCTTCAATGGCCAAGTGAACGAGATGCAGGCGGTCGTGATCCCTGGCTAAGCTCGACCTGGCCTTGAGCGGATTATGAGGACTTACTACTAACCAGACCTGCTCTAAGTCGGTTTTTGTGGCCATAAAATTAGCTATGATGACATGGCCGGTATGCACTGGATTAAAGGAGCCAAAAAACAAACCTACTTTCATTTGCTGCATATTTTGATCAGAGAGAGCGGGCTTTACATTTTCCGGGCGGGGTTTAAATTCCCCGGCTGATAGTGGAAAATTCTTTACCTTGCGCCGTTTTTTTGAACTGCAAGTTAGACAGTTTCTACTCCTTGCAGGGTAAGCAAATCTATTACGGACAAACAAAAAGTTCTATGTCAAAAATTAGAGCCGCCATTACCGGCGTTCACGGGTGGGTTCCCGAAGATGTTTTGAGCAATGCAGACTTAGAGAAAATGGTGGACACCAACGACGAGTGGATTGCCACCAGGACGGGAATTAGAGAGCGCAGGATTTTAAAAGGCGAAGGACTTGCCACCTCTGACCTCGGCGTCGGGGCGGTGAAGGGGCTTTTAGAGAAAACCGGCACAGCTCCCGAAGAAATTGAATTGGTGATATGCGCCACCGTCACTCCCGACATGATGTTCCCCGACACAGCTAACTTGATCGCCCTCAAAACGGGGATGAAAAATGCTTTCACTTTCGACGTAGGGGCGGCTTGCTCCGGTTTCTTGTTTGCCCTGACGACGGGCGCCAAGTATATCGAAGCCGGTTCCCACAAAAAAGTATTAGTGGTCGGTGCAGATAAGATGTCTTCGATAGTAGATTATACCGACCGCGCAACCTGCATCCTGTTTGGCGATGGCGGCGGCGCAGTACTGTTAGAGCCTGCCGAAGAAGGCGTCGGAATCATGGACGCCGTTTTGAGAAGCGACGGCATCGGCTCGGTAAACCTCTACCAACGGGCCGGCGGTTCGCTCAAACCCGCTTCTTGCGAGACGGTGAAAGCAAAGGAGCATTTCATCTTTCAAAATGGGCGACCCGTCTTCAAAGCCGCCGTTTCCGGAATGGCCAACGTGGTAAAAGAAGTGATGGCAAAAAACAAGCTCACTGCGGACGACATCGCATGGGTGACGCCTCACCAGGCCAATTTGCGCATCATTGAATCTGTGGCGAACATGGCCGATTTCCCAATGGAAAAGATGATGGTGAATATTCACAAATACGGAAACACCACGGCGGCCACCATCCCTCTGTGTCTGTGGGAATGGGAAGATCAATTGAAGAAAGGCGATAACCTCATCCTGACGGCTTTCGGCGGCGGATACACCTGGGGAGCTATCTGGGTGAAATGGGCATGAGTTGTGACGGAAATTCTTCCTTAGGGAAAGTTCGACGAAGAATCATTATATGCCCTTGCGGGCTTTGATTACTGCGGAAATCTAAGGATGCGCCAATGATTTTCTTCGGGCGCTCTATATTTTTAAGGTAATTTTTCTTAGAGATGTAATAAATTCTTACTTTTCGCCTGTTCGAATCTTTATCTCTTAACGAAAAGTCAACTATTATGAAGACAGAAACTAAATGGGCTATTATTGCCGCCGTTGCATTATTTCTCATCCTAATTATTGAAAAAATGATGGGGCTTCAGGTGATGGACAGAGCCGGAACCGGAGGTCTTATCGGTCTCGTAATTGGCATTGTATTATTCATTGTCGTTTACTTTATGGAAACTCGCGAGAAACGGGAATATGAACTGAACGGCATGATGAGTTGGAAGGAAGGGTTTTGGTCGGCAGCTATTATGACGATTATCTTTATTCCCTTAAGCTGCCTGCTGGTTTACATTTTCCTCAAGTTCATCAATCCTGGCGCCGCCGGCTCATGGATGGAGTTTTCCAATAATCCTACCGGCAAAGACCCCGTCAATAACTTTATGTACCTGCACCTCCTCAACGGACTGTCTTTGGGATTGATTTTCTCTCTAATTATTCCATTTTTTACAAAAAAGGAAGCCTGAGCCGGAGGAACCCTCTCCCTTAGTTTTTATACTAAAAAAGCTGCTCCATGCGGAGTAGCTTTTTTAGTTTGAAAAAATAAAAATGAAAAACGGCGCGGCAGGAGCGGGGCCTAAGGGTCTTTTGGAGCTCCATTTTTTATTTAATTTTAAACCTAAAAATGGCCATGGATTTTCCTTTAAAAGCCCGACACAAGCCGTCTTTAGATGAATTTGGTTTTGAGGAGGATGGCGTCATGTACTGGTGGGCAGGCTGGTACAGCGAAATATTGGGCTATGCCTCTCTCGACAACTTTCGGCCTTCCATCCAGCGGGCGATTCAGGCCTGCACTACTCTACATATTGACACCCGCGAAAACTTTATTGAAACCTGGCGCCAGAAAGGAAGCAGGCCTTTTCGGGATTACAAACTGACCCGCTTTGCCTGCTACCTCATCGCCATGAATGCCGACGCCAGAAAACCCGTCGTAGCCAGAGCGCAGATTTACTTCGCTGAGCAGGTGGAAAAGATTAATCACCTGCTCAATGGAACCAAAGACCTGGAGCGCATCATGATGCGGGAAGAAATCAAAGAAGGCAACCTCGCCCTGACCTCCGCCGCCGCCAAAACCGGCGTGAAGGATTTCCGTATGTTTATGACTGAGGGCTATCTCGGCCTTTACAACCAGCCCATCCGGAATGTGAAAAGAGAAAAAGGAGTGGACGAAGGGGAAAACCTTTTCGAGTACATGGGACGGACGGAATTGGCGGCCAACCTGTTTCGCATCACCATGACTGAAGAAAAACTGAAAAATAGCCGGATAGACTCTCCTTTTGAAGCGGCGGCTATCCACCGTCGAATCGGCGAAGGTATTCGGGACATGGTGAAGGAAAACACGGGAAAATATCCTGAAGAACTTCAGCCCGAACGCAAACTGAAGGAGGTAGCGCGCGACCTGCGGAAAGCCAGGAAAATTTTGAACAAAGGGAAAGAAAAATAAATATTTGTAAGTACTTCAATTTTATGAAATTACAAGATTTATAACCGCGATTAAAATTTATCCCTTCTGCTTGTGCCAAAAGAGAATTTGGATTTACTTTGAGGCGAATTTTATTCATACAACCCAGACTCGCGTGGAACTACTTTCAAATGCCAGCACTTACGGACTTAGAGCACTAATATACCTGGCGTCAGAAAAGAGAGTTGGGGAATACATTAGCATCGGAGAGATATCGCATAAGTTGAATATCTCTTTCTACTTTTTGACAAAAATCTTTCAGACCCTGTCTCATCACGGAATTTTGGAATCATCTCGTGGGCCAAAAGGCGGGGTCATCCTTAAGAAGCCTGCCGACCAGGTTTATTTAATTGACATTATAAGAATTTTCGAAGGCGACGACGCTTTCAGTAAATGCATGTTAGGCTTGCCGGGCTGTGGAACTGAAACTCCCTGCCCCGTGCACCATTTTTGGAAAGAAATCAGGGACTCTCTGAATTACAATTTAAGCGCGACCTCTCTTGCAGACTTAGGCGATGAGGTAAATAAGGAAACGGTGCGCCTGCTGCCATAGATTTTTTTTGGTCTATTTTAAGCCTTTTTTGTCCGAAATTTTGAACGAATTCAACTTTAAAAAAGTAAAAAATGAAGGAAGAAAAGCCGGCACAAGGCGAAGTGTTTAAATACTGATGAATCCCAAAAACTGGTGACAACCGCTGCTTTTTATTCTCGTCCTCAACATGGCGGGCGTGAGCCTGATAAGTTTCAGACCTACAACGACGCCCCTCCTATGAGCGGGTTTAAAGCCCCCGACGGAAAGGCGATTCTCGACCAGCGAACCATTGAAAAAGGCTCGGAAGTTTTTCGCAAATACGCACTGATGCAGTGCGGCACTTTCTTTGGTGACGGAGCGCAGCGAGGCTCTGATTTTACTGCGGAGACCCTGCGCCTCAGCACCGTGTATATGAGCGATTATTACGCCGCCAGATTCAGGGAAGAAAACGGCAGAGAGGCCTCCGGGATGGAGTTGAAAGTCATTGGGGAGAGTATCAGGAGAGAGCTAAATTTTTGGAGGAGTTATTCCTCTGGCGTGGTTTATGGTGAGCAGATGGAATTCCCTAAAAGCGTCTTCTGATTTAGCTGAACAATTTGATACTTTATCTGAACACTCCGTTGAGAATGAACAGGTTGAGTTATAAATAATTATTTAAACCTAATTTTATGAGCGTTCTAAAAACCACTGCTTTATTGTCCTGCTTCTTCTTTCTAATATCTTGTGGAAGTAAAGACAACGACCTCGTTCGCAGGTTTGCCAACGAGAAGAAAATATTGGACTGCAAAATGGAATACTTCAAGATGCAAAATGACAGCCTTTGGGATGCCATGGGAGCCTTCTTAGAACAAAATGTACCCGCCGACGTACCTGCTGCGGAGCGCCAAAACCTGGTGACGACGAGAAATGCCTATGTGATAACCAGATTCAGAGTCTTTCCAACGCTCGATTCAGCTATTCGCAAAAGAGTCCATGACGCCGACATAATGGATAAAGACATTGCCGAAGGGATTAAGGTTACCAGAAACAAAATACAGGATGTAGAAAATGAAATGAATAATATACTCCAGAAGATTGAAGGAAAAAGCGAACAGCGCTACAGGCAGTTAAAAGAAGAACTGCATGCTCTGGAGGAAAAGCCTTGCGCTCAATAACTTATATTTTACTAACTAACTAACTAACTAAATTTTATTATCATGAACAGAAATTTGATTCAATTTTTTGCATTAGGCATGGCGCTCATCATGGGGTTTCTGTCTTGTAAAAAAGATGAAAAGCCCATAGAATTAAAGTTGACAAAAGACTTTTCGGGCGAAGTGGCCACCGCTTGGATGGGATTCTACCCGGATATTGAGCGCTATACTCCCGGCTATTGCCCGCCGGTTTCTGCCCGGACAATGGGGTATATCGGCCTCGCCGCTTATGAGGCAGCCGTACCAGGGATGCTGGAGTATAATTCCTTAGGAAACTATTATGCAGGTCTTTCGCTTCCAACCATTGAAAAAGATAAGGAATACCACTGGCCTACCTGTGTCAATGCTGCGTATGCCAAAATTTTCCTGTCCTTCTTTCCGATTGCCCCTGCCGACAAGCTCGAGAAGCTTTATACCCTTGAGAAGAAATACAACGACCAGTTTTCGGCTGAGCTTCCCCAAGAAGTTTTTAATCGCTCAAAAGATTTTGGCGACAGGATAGCCGACGCAGTTTTTGAGTGGTCAAAAACCGACCTTGCCGGCCATGAATCCTATCTCCGCAACAATGATCCGAGCTATGTACCGCCCTCAGGCCCTGGCAAATGGCAGCCTACGTACCCCGACTACCTGCCGGCGCTTGTACCATACTGGGCACAGGTGAGAACCTTCGCTGCAACAGATGCCGAAACTGTGAATCCACCGCTTACTTTCAGCACTGCTACCAATTCGGAACTATACATCCAGGCTACGGAAACCATGACGAAAGTGAATAAGATCAAAGCAGGAAACCCCGATTACCCTCAGGATGAATGGATCGCCGATTTCTGGAGCGATGACTGCCCAACAAAAACGTTTACCCCGGCTGCAAGATGGATAGCTATTGCCAGCCAGGTAATGGAAAGTGAAAATGTGAGTTTAGATTTTGCTGTATTTACCTACGCAAAAGTAGGTATGGCGCTCTGTGATGCCGGTATTCGTTGCTGGGGTCTGAAATATGTATATAATTACATACGCCCGGTTGACTACATCCGCCAGGTAATCGGACAAGCGGACTGGAATTCACTCATGTGCCCGGCAGATGGCAACTTCTATACACCCAACTTCCCAACCTATCCCTCCGGCCATGCTACGTTTAGTGGCGCCGCCGCCGAAGTGCTGAGCAACCTCTTTGGCCCCAGCTACTCCATGACGGATCGCTGCCATGAAGGCAGGACGGAGTTTATCAGCACGCCCCGCACGTTCAACAGCTTTGATGAAATGGCCATCGAGAACGGCTACTCCCGTCTTCCAATTGGCGTTCACTTCAGAATGGACGCAGAAAGCGGAAATTCTCTCGGACACCAGGTGGGCAAAAAGGTGAATAACCTCCCCTGGAAGAAATAAGCGATTGTGCTTTCCTCCTGAAAATAAAAAGGGTCGGATTTCAATTTATCCGACCCTTTTATTTTTCCCTTTCCCCTTCCCTTTCCCCCTTTTTATTATTTTAAAAAACTGAAAACGTAAGATAGCTTAGGCGGCCCTGCTTCTGTTTTTGAAGGCAACAATATCCTGACCTGTCCACTCTCACAAAAGCAAAAATATAAAGAGCTGATATACAGCGATTTACAATTTATTTTCTATAATTTGCCGACCTAAATTGGACAAATCAGGAGAAGTAACAATATGGCTCTCCGTGATGACGCCAAAACTGGAAAAGCCTCTTCCCTTACTTTTTAAAAATAAAAAAAACTGCCAACACGAGGCAGATGAATCCCGCCAGATGGTTGAGGCGGAAGGTTTCGGTTTTAAACAAAACCAAAGAAAAAATCGTGAATACGATGAGAGTGACCACCTCTTGGATCACCTTCAATTCTACCAATGAAAACGGCCCTCCATTCTCCTTGTAGCCGAGTCGGTTGGCGGGAACCATCAGGCAATACTCAAAGAAGGCTATTCCCCAACTGATGGCGATGATGGCGAACAGCGGGAGGTTTTCCGTCAGTTTCATTTCCCGAAACTTTAGGTGACCGTACCAGGCGAAAGTCATAAAAGTATTGGACAGAATGAGCAGCGCAATGGTGTAAACAGCCTTCATGTCAGCAATTTTTGAGGGCAAATGTAGATGGATTTTTTCCTCAATTTTCAGTCGAAGGCGGGTATAGACGGGAAGAAATGATTTCTTGTTTCCCAACCTGATTAACACGTTTTGAGAATTTCAATATCTTCGCACCCGGTGTTTTGCTCTAGCTCCTGTTGTGGAGCCAGATAATGTTAACAAACAAGCATTCCATTCAAATTGGCAATGTATTGGAACAGAAGGCGCCTTGGAAAAAAACTACTGATTAAGTCATGACTAATTTTCGTCCCTTTAAACACCCATACCCCATTACCCAAAAGTATGCGTATAAAGTAGCCTATTTCAGCATGGAATTCGCCATTGACCAGGCGCTGAAAACCTTTTCAGGCGGTCTGGGATTCCTCGCCGGCTCTCACATGCGCAGCGCTTATTCTCTCCGACAAAACTTAGTGGGCATTGGTATGTTGTGGAAGTACGGCTATTACGACCAGGTGCGCAATGGCCTCGGAGAAATGGATGTGCTCTTTTTAGAACGGCAGTACAACTTCCTGGAAGAGACAGATATCGAGTTCGGCGTACTTGTCAACGGCCATGAAGTCATGGTGAAGGTCTGGTACCTCCCGCCCCATGTCTTTGGAACGGCGCCGATGTTTTTTCTATCCACCATCCACCCTTCTAACGATTACCTGGCGCAAACCATCTGCCACCGCCTGTACTCCAATAATGTGGAGGCGAAGTTGGCCCAGTCTATTCTCTTAGGAATGGGAGGCGCCAAACTGCTCGACATCATCGGCTTTCAGGCGGATGTGTACCACTTGAATGAGGCGCACGCACTGCCGGCTGCCTTTTACCTGTATGACAAATTCGGCATGATTGAAGACGTGCGCAAACGCCTTGTCTTCACTACGCACACTCCCGTCGAGGCGGGCAATGAAAAGCACGATATCAACCTCTTGGATCGTATGAGCTATTTCGGCAACGTCACCCTGTCCGAAGTGCGCCGAATCGCCGGAGTTTCCAACGATATTTTTAACCATTCCTTAGTAGCCCTCAGGATGGCGAGAATGGCAAACGGCGTATCAAAAATCCACGGCGAGGTGTCCCGCGAAATGTGGTCGCATTACGACGATATCTGCCCCATCACCTCTATCACCAATTCTCAAAACCACGAATACTGGCACGACCCCCTGCTGGATGCCGCGGCAGAAAGCAACGACGACGACGCCTTTGAAGCGCGGAAGACGGAATTAAAAATCAAACTGTTCGACATCGTAGCCGACCAGACGGGAAAGATATTTCAGCCCGACGTGCTGACGCTCGTATGGGCAAGGCGCTATGCCGACTACAAGCGAGCCGATTTGATTACTCGTGAAATAGCCCATTTTGAAGAATTGCTGAATAATGCCAAACATCCCATCCAGATCATCTGGGCGGGAAAACCCTACCCAATGGATTACAGCGCCGTCGGGACATTCAATAAACTGGTTCATTTGTCTAAGAAATATCCGAACATAGTCGTTCTGACCGGCTATGAGCTGTTCTTGTCCAAAGTGTTGAAACAGGGCAGCGACATTTGGCTCAACAATCCACGCATCCCGAGAGAGGCCTCCGGCACCAGTGGAATGACCGCCGCCATGAACGGCAGCGTCAATCTCTCTACCTACGATGGCTGGATTCCGGAATTTGCCAATCACGGGCACAACGCCTTCATCGTGCCAAAGGCCGACCTCTCTTGGTCGGAAGAGGCTCAGGATGAATTTGACCGGCTCAATTTGATGAATGTTTTGGAAAACGAAATCCTGCCCACCTACTACGACCAGCCGAAACAATGGCTGGACATCGTCAGAAATAGCATGAAAGAGTCTGCCGCTCTCTTTGACTCAGACCGCATGGCCGACGAGTACTATACGCAACTGTATGGCGCCGGCGTAAAGAAAATGAGTATCGTAGAACAATTGTAAACAGAAATTTTCCACCCTGAATCCCGCCTTTGCAGGCCGCCATTTTTTTATAAAAAAAACTTTTCCTACTGAATGAATGGAAAGGAAAATCGAAAATGAGGGGCAGAACAAAGAACGGGATAAAGTGTTAAAAGCATTCCTTTAAGGAGAAAACCAGGCATTAATAAGTGCAGGTAGAACAACAGACTGAGCAGACAACAACCGGTACACCACTACATTAAGATGATTAATACGACCAACCAAAGGCGCAAAGCCGAACGATTCCATCAATTACATCAAGACGGTCAGTTCCTGCTGCTTCCAAATATTTGGGAGCCGCTCGGCGCATTGCTGTTAGAAGACTTAGGCTATCAGGCGGCGGCGACTTCCAGCTCCGCTATCGCATTGACGTACGGCCTACAGGATGGCGAAAATATTTCCTTCACTGATTTGCTGACGGAACTGAAAAGGATAGCCGGGGCTGTCTCCCTTCCCGTCACCGCCGACGTCGAATCCGGCTATGCAGTCAATAATATGCAACTGACCGAAAACATTAAAGCGCTGATTGAAGTCGGCATCGTCGGAATCAATATTGAGGACTCGGACAAAAAAACAAATGCACTGGTTCCGTTGGAGCGACAATGCGAGCGCATCCAACTGATTAAAAAGACCGCCGAAAATAAAGGCGTACCCCTGTTTGTCAATGCGAGAATTGACGCTTATGTACACGGCGGCAATATGACTGTCGAGGAAAAATTGCAGGAGACTTTGAGAAGGGGCGCCGCTTATATGGAGGCGGGAGCAGATTGCATTTTCCCTATTATTTTGAGGGACTATGACCATATTAAAATCATTGCTTCGCAAATAAAAATACCGCTGAATATCATGGCCATGCCCGGTGTGCCGGAGTTCGAAAAACTGAGAGAAGCCGGCGTCAGGAGGCTGAGCTTAGGTTCTTCTTTTTTGAAGATAGCCATGCAGTCCATGAAGAAATTTGCGCAGGAATTACAGCGGCTCGGCGGCAGGGAGGGAATCCTCAACAATGAAATCACTTCGGATTATTTGGAAATGCTGGTCGGAAAGAATAACCCATCACAATAGTAAATAACACAAAACTCTTTATGACTAACTTAAAAATCCTCACTACTACCACGAGAGATGGAAGAAGGGGCATTTCTGTTGCCCGATGGATAACCGAATTTGTAGAAAAGACCGGCGGATTCGACGTCGAATTATTAGACCTGAAAGAAATTAACCTCCCGTTTATGGATGAACCTAACCATCCGCGGATGCAGAAATATACCCATGAGCACACTAAGAGATGGAGCGCCATGATCCAGCCGGCTGAGGCTTTTATTTTCGTTTTGGGAGAATACAACTACGGATATCCGGCGCCCATCAAAAATGCCATTGACTTCCTTTTTAATGAATGGAAATACAAACCGGTCGCTTTCGTCAGCTATGGAGGCATTTCAGGCGGCTTGCGCTCTACCCAGATGTTGAAGCAGGTAGTCACGACAATCAACATGATGCCAATTTCCGAGCAGGTAAATATTCCATTTTTTGCCAATAAAATTGACGAGGATGGAGTATTCCATCCGGATGAAATAATAGAGCGCTCAGCCGGGTTTATGCTAAAAGAACTGGCTAAATGGAGCGAGACCATGAAAGCCCTGCGGGAAGAAGTTTAAAACTGATTCCGGAAGCAGAAGTATTTTTCGCCGGGATTTAATATCCGAACAGAGGAAAAACTTAGAGTGCAGACGCCCTGAATTGCTAAATTTCGGAGCGCCGAAGCTATCTCAATCCTGCCCAATAAGTCCCTAACTAAACTCCCAGTTGAATTGATCCATGTTCAGCAAAGCCGCTTTCAGTAGGTCAATGCAGTTGCGGATGTCTTCCTTATTGGCCATTTCGATGACGGAATGGATATGACGCGTGGGGATGGATATGGCGCCGGCGATGGAGCCGTGCTTGCCGAAGCGCTGGATGCCCATGGTGTCTGTGCCCCCGGCGGGCAGAATTTCCGGCTGCCATTTGATGGCGTTTTTTCGGGCGATTTCTTTTAGGTAGTTCACCATGCGGTAATCGCTGATGGCAGAACTGTCCATGATTTTGATGGCCGCGCCGTACCCTAAGCGGCTGATCATCTCCTGGGGCTGCGCACCGGGAACGTCGAAGGCGATGGTCGTATCGAGCGCAATGCCGAAGTCGGGGTCGATGCGGTGGGCGGCGGACATAGCGCCCCGAATGCCGACTTCCTCCTGCACGGTGAAGACGCCGTAAAGATCGAAGGGGAGTTCATGGCCTTTCAATTCGCGCAGCGCTTCTATGAGGATAAAAACCGAAACCCTGTTGTCTATGCTCTTGCCGTTCACGCAGTCGCCGATTTCAATCAGCTCCCGCTCTCTGGTGACGGGATCGCCGACCGATACAATCTGCTCCACTTCCTCCTTTTTCATACCTAAGTCAATGAAGTAGTTGTTGATTTGCGGCGCCTTGGTGCGCTCTTCGGGCTTCATAATATGGATGGGCTTGGAACCCATGACGCCCACCACGTCCCGACGGCCATGGACGATCACCCGCTGGGCGGTCAGCGTCTTGGGGTCAAATCCACCGAGCGTGTGGATGTGAAGGAACCCGTCCTCGTCAATATGCGTGACGATGAAGCTGATCTCGTCTAAGTGAGCTGCTACCATGACTTTTTTGTCGCTACGACCTTTTCTGAAAGCGATAACGCTGCCCATATTGTCAATGGAAACCTCGTCGGCAAAAGACCTTACCTCATTTATTACGAATTGGCGGATGCGTTGCTCGAAACCCGGCGCCCCCGGAGTTTCGCTGATTTTTTTTAAAAGGGAAACGTTAATCATGGAGTTGACGGTTTTTGAATGGTGCGGCAGGTGAGGGAGTGACTGCCTTAGTTTTTTGTTGTATTAAAGCGGGCGAAGTTAGCGCCTGGCTGACTTTTCTCCATGAGAATTTGACAATTTTAAACAATTTTGCCGCAAAAGGAGGATGCCGGCCAGGAGGGGAAATCTTAGAAAGCTGTTTTACAGCCGTTTACGCCTTCAGGAAAAAGATAAAGGTTCCTTTGAAAAATAGAGAAACTCAGTGGCAATTCTCCGAAAGAAGATTTGAAGGAAAGGTTTGAATCGGCGAAATACTCTGTAGAAAACCCCTTCGGGAAGCCGCATGCCCTCTAACTAAAACATGTCATTACTAAAAAAACTCGCCGGAGAAACGGCCATTTATGGGCTTAGCAGTATCGTCGGCAGGGTGTTAAACTACCTGCTCACGCCCCTGTACACCCATCTTTTTATCGAGTCGGATTACGGTATCGTTTCAGAATTGTACGCCCTGGCCGGCTTTCTGATGGTCTTGTTCATCTACCGGATGGATACGGCTTTTTTCCGTTACGGCACAGAGGAGGGGAAAAAAGAAGAGGCCTTTTCAACGGCTCTCTGGTCGGTGCTGGGCACTTCTCTGCTCTTTTCCGGTTTGATTCTCATTTTTTCAAAAAACATCACCGGCTGGTTGGACTATGCGCCGGAGCAGCACAGCTTCGTGACCATCTTCGGCCTTATCCTGGCGCTGGATACGCTGGCGGAAATCCCCTTAGCCAGGCTCCGCTTAGAGCACAGTGCAAAGCGCTTTGCCATCGTCCGCATCGCGGGCATTGCGCTGAATATCGGATCCAATCTCTTCTTCCTGGTGCTTTGTCCCTGGATGCTCAGCCAGGGAATGTTGCCGGGTCTGATGGACAAAATCTATAACCCGGGCTTTGGAGTCGGCTACATCTTTCTGTCCAACCTCATCGCCAGTGCAATGGTGCTGCTACTCTTGCTGCCGGACATTTTGAAACTGAAGTGGGAATTTGCGCCCCGCCTGTGGAGTACCATGTTTTTGTATGCAGCGCCGCTCATCATCGCCAGCCTCGCCGGCATTGCCAACGAGGTGCTCGACCGCGAACTGCTCAAGCATCTGCTACCGGGCGACACGATTTCCAACCTGGCAGAAATTGGCATCTATTCCGCCTGCTACAAACTGGCTATGTTGATGAGCCTTTTCACGCAGGCCTTCCGTTATGCGGCTGAGCCTTTCTTCTTCGCCAATGCAAAGCACAGGGATGCCCGCATCCTCTACGCCGACGTCACGAAATACTTCACCATTGCGGGCGCATTAGCCTTCCTCGGCGTAATGCTCTACCTCGATATCTTTAAATACTTCATCGCTCAGCCCTATTGGAAAGGCCTGGCCGTCGTCCCGATTCTGTTGCTCGCCAATCTCTTCCTCGGCCTCTACTACAATGTTTCTATCTGGTACAAACTCACCGACCAGACGATGCTCGGCGGCTGGATTGCAGTGGGAGGGGCGATCCTCACCATCGTCCTCAATATCTGGTGGATTCCCCGCATCGGCTACATGGGCAGCGCTTGGGCTACGCTGATTTGCTATGTCGCCATGACGGCAGCCTGCTGGTGGTGGGGCCTAAAATATTACTCCATAGATTACGACTGGAAAAGAATTGCCTCCTACATCGGGCTGGCGCTGGCGCTCTTTCTTTTGAGCAAATTAGCGGCGGAGCATATTTCCCTTCCCCGCATGGCTGCGCTGGCGCTCAACACTGCGCTGCTTTTTGTCTTCTTAGGCTACGCCTGGCTGAAAGAAAAGGCGGCATTGAAGGCATTGAGATAGGATTTGGAACAGGCGGGTATCCTGCGATTTTAGTTTTTTTAAAAAAAACACTAAAATAAATACTTTAAAAAACGGCCTTTCTATTTCAAAAGCCGAGCATGTCCTTCATCCCAAAGCATCCTGATTTTCCAGGCAACCATTCGCCGGCGGCGATGGCGCCTGCGGCAAATCCCTCTCTGGAAAAAGCAGTATGGCTGATTTGAATCGTATCAATCGCCGAAGACCAGGAGACTAAATGTTTGCCGGCCATATCCTCTACTCTTTTGGACAAAATTTCAAACTGATCCGGTTCCAGCGTAGCCGGCGCATTTTCGCCTTTTTCTAAGCGCGCCACCCAGCTTTTTTTGCGGGAAACATTTTGCAAAATATCCTGCGCCAGAGTGATAGCCGTCCCGCTTGGATAGTCCAATTTTTGGGTGTGGTGGATTTCCTCCATCTCCAATTCGTACTGCGGGCGGGCGTCCATCATCTCCGCCAGATAGCGATTCACCGCAAAAAAGATATTGACGCCGATACTGAAATTGGAAGTATAAAAAAACGCCCCGTTTTGAGTTATGCAGAGCGAGCGGGCTTCCTCCAACTGATCCAGCCAGGCCGTAGTGCCGCTGACGACCGGAACCCCCGCCCGGAGGCAGGCGGCGACCTGATGAAAGGCTACTTCCCTCCGGCTGAATTCAAAAGCGACATCCGCCTTTCGCAGATTAGCTTCGGTCAAATCTCCCGCATTGCCGCTACTGACCCGCAACACGATTTCGTGCCCCTTTCCCACTGCCAGCTTTTCAATGGCCTTCCCCATTTTCCCATATCCCAATATTGCAAATTTCATCTCCGTAGTTTGAATTTGATTTTTGTGCTATTTAGAGCGACCTTGATTTCCCGTAAATTTTAATGACTGGTAATTTAGTTTCAGGCTTTTGGCGAAGGTATATTTTTCAAGCGTTAAAAATTGAAGGAGCCTAAATTATGACTGATTTTCTCCGAAGGGAGGATTTTCGCTGAACTTCCACGGCAGAGGTCGGTATTTTAAAAAAAAAGATGAACCTGTTCGGATAGGAGGCAGAAGTTTTTTACTTTCAGCCGGCAAACACCAAAAGAATACGTGCTATGAAAGAAGACTTACTCCACTTCGTCTGGCGCACCCGCCGATTTGAAAATTCCAATCTGGCCACTACCGAAGGAGAGCCGATCGAAATCCTTCGACCTGGCGAGCACAACTCACATGCAGGCCCCGATTTCCTCGATGCCCGCCTGCGCATTTCTGATACGCTTTGGGCGGGCAATGTAGAAATGCACCTCAAATCTTCCGACTGGATTCGCCACAGGCACCAGGCCGACAGGGCTTACGACAATGTCATCCTGCACGTCGTATTGGAAGAGGATCAGCCTATTTTGCGAAAGGACGGAATGCGCATCCCCTGCCTCGAATTGAAAAGCCGCATTCCGGAACGCATTGGCAATACCTACCAAAAACTGCTGCACAACGAATATTGGATACCCTGCCAGCATTTCTTCCACGGCGTTTCCGACATGACGAAATCCATGTGGCTGGATCGCCTGTTGGTGGAGCGACTGGAACA
Source organism: uncultured Saprospiraceae bacterium (assembly GCA_964643005.1). GTDB lineage: Bacteria > Bacteroidota > Bacteroidia > Chitinophagales > Saprospiraceae > UBA6168. The sequence continues at coordinate 15,542 of CAZXQI010000056.1, forward strand.
GAAAACGGGCGTCATCGCAGAAAAGCTAAAGCGCAACGACAACGACTGGGAAGAGACCTTTTACCAGTTTACGGCGAGAAACTTTGGCCTGAAAGTCAATGCCGACGCCTTCGAGGCGCTGGCGGCTTCGCTCCCGCAAAAAATCTTAGCCTGGCATCGCAGCGACCTGAGACAACTCGAAGCTCTGCTGTTTGGGCAGGCGGGGATGCTGGATCGCGACTTAGAGGAGGGATATCCCAGCCGCCTGAAAAGCGAATATCTCTTTCTACAAAAAAAATATGCGCTCACTCCCATTTCGGCGACTCAGTGGAAATTTCTGCGCCTGCATCCCGGAAACTTTCCGACCATCCGCCTGGCGCAGTTTGCCCGCCTGGCGCATCGCTCGACGCAGCTATTCAGCAAAATATTAGAAGTAAAATCCATGGCGGACATCGAGACCTTTTTTGAACTCAAACTCGACGATTACTGGCTGACGCACTACACCTTCGGGCAGCTCTCGCCCCGGCGCAACAAATCCTTTGGAAAAGAAGCCACCCGACTACTGACGATTAATACCATCGTCCCTTTTCTCTTTTTATATGGAAAAATAAATGGCAGGGAAGAATTTAAATCCTTGTCGCTGAAACTGTTGGAATCTCTGCCCCCCGAAAGAAACAGCATCATCTCCGGCTGGGAGAAATTGGGAATGGAAGCCGGCTCTGCCTATCAAACGCAGGCGCTATTGCAATTGAAAAATGAATACTGCAATAAAAAGCGCTGCTTAGAATGTGCAATTGGCGCAGCGATATTGAAGTGAGAAGTTCAGAAAAAATGCAGCGGAAAACCTGTATTGAAACCCGAAATAAGCCCGGATTAATTTACCCTTCGGATAAAATCATCTGTGGGAACTTTTCAATCGGCTTTAGACTGGTAGCCGCCTATAGCGGAGAGAGATGGCTGTTGATTCAGGCGGGTCGCACAAAGCCCGGCTTACTCCTCAGGATCGCCCATTTCGAAGTCGTTGAGAAAGCTGGTGTTGAAGTCTCCTGCCCGGAATTTTTCATTCCGCATCAACTTTTTGTGGAAGGGGATAGTCGTCTTTACCCCTTCGACGATAAACTCTTCAAGCGCCCGCTCCATCTTGGTGATACACTCTTCCCGCGTTCTGGCGCGGCAAATGAGTTTGGCGATCATGGAGTCGTAGTAGGGAGGGATGACGTAGCCGGCGTAAACATGAGTATCCACGCGCACGCCATGACCTTTGGCGGTGTGCAGCGAAGTGATCTTGCCGGGAGAAGGCCGGAAGTCGTGGTAGGGGTCTTCAGCATTAATCCTGCATTCTATGGCGTGCATGACGGGGAAGTAGTTTTTGCCGGAGATGTGTTCGCCCATCGCTATTTTGAGCTGCTCCTTGATGAGGTCGTGGTCAATGACTTCTTCTGTCACAGGGTGCTCCACCTGAATGCGGGTATTCATTTCCATGAAATAGAAATTTCGGTGCTTGTCCACGAGAAACTCCACGGTGCCTACGCCCTCGTAACTGATGGATGCGCCCGCCAGTATGGCCGCCTCGCCCATTTTCTTGCGCAGGGCGTCCGTCATGAAGGGGGAGGGGCTTTCCTCTACTAATTTTTGGTGGCGCCGCTGGATGGAACATTCCCTTTCGGAGAGGTGACAGACATTCCCGTATTGGTCGCCTGCGATTTGAAATTCGATGTGGCGGGGTTCTTCGATGTATTTTTCGATATAGATGCCGTCGTTGCCGAAAGAGGCCAGGGCTTCCGTGCGAGCCATGTTCCACTGGTTCTCGAAGTGCAGGTCTTCCCAGACGATGCGCATACCCTTGCCGCCGCCGCCGGCGGTAGCTTTCAGGATGACCGGATAGCCGATTTCGTGCGCCAGCTTCATGGCCTCCTTAAAGTCTGTCACTAAGTCGCCGGAGCCGGGCACCACCGGGACGCCGGCTTCAATCATCGTTTTTTTGGCGGTGATTTTATCGCCCATGGACCTGATTTGATCGGGCGTAGGGCCTATGAACTTGATACCGTAGTCCCTGCAAATCTCGGCGAAGTCGGCGTTTTCAGCCAAAAAGCCATACCCCGGATGGATGGCGTCCGCATTGGTGATTTCTGCGGCGGCCATGAGCCGGGGAATATTGAGATAAGAGTCTTTGGAAGCGGGCGGGCCAATGCAGACCGCTTCGTCTGCAAAACGGACGTGAAGACTTTCGGCGTCGGCAGTGGAGAATACGGCTACCGTTTTGATGCCCATTTCGCGGCAGGTGCGGATGACCCGCAGGGCAATTTCTCCACGATTGGCTATGAGAACTTTGTCAAACATTGCAAGATTTTCTATGGATCAGGTCCAACTTTATGATTCCGGTTCAACGAGGAAGAGTACCTGGTCGTACTCGACAGGCTGGGCATTGTCCACCATGACTTTTACAATCGTTCCGCCGAAGTCGGATTCGATCTCGTTGAAAAGCTTCATGGCTTCAATGATGCAGACGACATCCCCTTTTTTGATTTTCTGACCTATTTCCACATAGACAGGCTTGTCCGGTGAAGACGAGCGATAGAAAGTGCCAACCATCGGAGATTTGACCTCTAAGTATTTTTTATCGGAGGCTTCCTGTTTAGGCGCTGAAGGCTCTGCCGCCGGTCTGGCGGCGGTAGTTTCGACGGGAGGAGGCGCCTGGACGGGAGCGCTCGGCGGGGGCGGGAGGATGGGCGCAGAGGGAGCAGGGATGGCAGTGGGCAGCGGTACGGTAGTGGAAACGACCTGCGTCGTTTTGGTGTCGCTGTATAAACTAGTGCGAATCGAGAGTTTGAAATCTCCATTCTCCATCTTGAACTCAGCCAGATTAGACTTGCCTATGAGTTTGATTAAATCATGGATTTCCTGATAAGTCATGTTATTCGTTTTTCAAAAGATAAAATTGATTCTGGAAAATCAATTCCTGGCAAAGGAACTACAATGAACGGGATTTTCTTAAAAAATAGAATTTCTAAAGAAAATCTTTTCAAAAGAAGAGAACCTTCATCTAAGATAATCTGCTCCGCAATGGCGGGCAGGCTCTGGACAAGCGCTCGTTGGAACAGCCCCGGGTTTTCATAATAGGCGACAGACCTGGAGCGACTTCCCGGTCAGGCGCCCTAACAGGCATCCACCCCGTATCAGGCGCGCCCCAGATAGTCTCCGGTGTGGGTATCTACCCTTATTTTTTCTCCTGTATTGATGAAAAGCGGCACGCGCACTTCTGCGCCGGTGTCAATGGTTGCCGGCTTGAGCGCATTAGTGGCGGTATCGCCTTTGATGCCAGGCTCCGTGTAGGTCACTTCTACCGTGATGGAACCAGGCATTTCCATATTCAGCGGAGTCTCGTTGGCGGCGTGAAACAAGACATCCACCATCATGCCTTCCTGCAGGAACTGGGGGTTTTCAATGAGACCCGGATCTAAGGCGACCTGATCGTAATTCTCCGTATTCATAAAGTGGTAGCCCATATCGTCCTTGTAGAGGTACTGGAACTGGCGGCGCTCCACTCTGACTTCGTTGATGGTGTGGCCAGCCGGAAATGTGTTGTCCAAAACTCTTCCTCTGGTCAGAGATTTCAATTTGGTGCGCACGAAAGCTGCGCCTTTACCTGGTTTCACATGCTGGAATTCCACAACGGTCCAAATGTCGTTGTTGTAATCTATGCACATGCCGTTGCGGATATCTGATGTCGTTGCCATGTAGGATTTTTTATAAATGGTAAAAAACGGAGTTGTAGCAGTGAAAACAACCTTTAATAGCGGGCATTTTTTTAGGTAAAATACCGGATTGATTCCCCGTTGCGCCAACTTTTAAAAAATAGCTTTCAAAAAAAGCGGTGCAAATGTAAAGGTTTTTCGGATTTGACATAAACCCGACAACCGGATGAGCAGGTAAAAAATCCTCCTTTCAGACGAACTAAACCCAGCCTTTGCCGCCCATTTCCGAGAAAAATTGCGCCCTCTATACCCCGCATCAAGGAGCGCCATCGAACAATTTTCCCGGCGAACGCCCACCGAAACAGGCCGAAACTATTGCCGCCAAAAAAGAAAACTGCCCTATCTTTGAACATAACTTTTTTAACGACATGCAAGATACCCTTCTCCGCCTCCAGGCTCAACTCGCCGGCCAGCTCCATTTTGACAATTTGCACCGGACTTTGTACGCTACCGACGCCTCTGTCTATCGGGAACTGCCCATCGCCGTCGCCTATCCCGCCAATAAAGACGACCTAAAAAAACTCATCGCCTACGCTAAAGAATACCACTGTTCCCTCATCCCCCGCTCGGCGGGCACCTCGCTCGGCGGGCAGTGCGTGGGGAACGGAATCGTCGTGGACATCTCCAAACACTGGAACCATATCTTAGAAATCAACGCTGCCGAACGATGGGTGAGAGTGCAGCCCGGCGTCATTCGGGACGAGCTGAATGAGTTTCTAAAGCCCTACGGACTGTTTTTCGCCCCGAACACTTCCACCGCCAACCGATGTATGATCGGCGGAATGGTGGGCAACAATTCCTGCGGCACCACCTCCATTGAGTACGGGGCGACGAGAGACCATCTGTTGGAAGTAGAAGCCATTTTGAGCGATGGCTCGGAGGCGACTTTCAGCGCCCTGAAAGAGGAGGATTTTTTGAAAAAAATAAAGGAAAAAGAGGGAGGAAAGGTGACCTTGGAAACGCAGCTCTACCGGCATATTTTTAAAAAACTCTCCGACCCCGGCATGCAGGAGGAAATCCGACGGGAGTTCCCCAAACCCGAAATCCACCGGCGCAACACCGGCTACGCAATAGACGCCCTGTTGCAAGGCAGACCCTTCACTGCCGACGGCGGCAACTTCAACTTCAGCAAACTGCTGGCAGGCTCGGAAGGAACCTTGGCTTTCACTACCGCCGTCAGGCTGAATCTGGTTCCTCTGCCGGCGCCGCATCCCGTCGTACTGGCGGCGCATTTCGACTCCTTAGACGTGGCGATGGAGGCCGTGCTAATCGCCATGCGCCACCGCCCCAATCTCTGCGAATTGATGGACAAAGTTGTGCTGGATTGCACCAAAGACAATATCGAACAGGCCAAAAATCGCTTCTTCGTGGAGGGCGACCCGGCGGCGGTGCTCATGATGGAGTTCCGAGCCAGGACGCCGGAAGTAGCGGAGGCCAGAGCCAAAGTGCTCATCGAAGATTTCCAGCAGGCGGGAATGGGTTACGCCTTCCCCTTAGTTTTTGGAGAAAAGACAAAGCGAATCTGGGAACTGCGCAACGCCGGTCTGGGCGTACTGTCCAATATGCCCGGCGACGCAAAACCGGTGGCCTTTATCGAGGACACGGCCGTAGCCCTGGCCGATCTGCCGGAGTACATCCGCGAGTTTGAAAAAATGATGGCCGGCTTTGGCCAAAAAGCTGTGTACTACGCCCACGCCGGCGCAGGGGAATTACACCTGCGCCCGGTACTGAACCTGAAAAAATCGGAAGACGTGCAGCGCTTCCGCGACATTGGGCTGGCCTCGGCAAAATTGGTGAAGAAGTACGGCGGCTCCCTCAGCGGCGAGCATGGCGACGGACGGGTGAGAGGGGGCTTCATTCCCCTAATGCTCGGCGAGAATATCTACGAGTTGTTCCGGAACCTCAAAAAGACCTGGGATCCACAGGGCATTTTTAACCCCGGCAAAATCGTGGACACCCTCCCCATGACCGAATTTCTGCGCTATGCGCCAGACGCTCCCAAACCGCAACACGACACCGTTTACAACTTCTCCGCCGAAGGAGGCATTTTGGGAATGGCCGAAAAATGCAACGGCTCCGGCGAATGTCGCCGCCTGGATTTTTCCGGCGGAACCATGTGCCCCAGCTATCGGGCTACCCGCAATGAAAAAGACACTACCCGCGCAAGAGCCAACGCCCTGCGGGAATTTCTGACGAATCCCATTCCCGGAAGGAATCCCTTTGACCGCGAGGAACTAAAAGAGGTCATGGACAACTGCCTCTCCTGCAAGGGCTGCACCTCCGAATGTCCCAGCAACGTGGACATGACGACCATGAAGTCGGAGTTTCTGCACCAATACTACAAGACCCACGGCGTGCCGTTTCGGGCTAAATTCTTTGGCCACATCGGACGGATGAACAAACTGATTTCCCATTTCCCCTTCCTGCCCAATCTGATGACCGGCAACCCCGTGACGGGAAAAATTTTAAAGAAAATAATCGGCATCGCTCCTCAGCGCAGCCTGCCGCCCCTGTACCGATACACGCTGCAAAGCTGGTACAAAAAGCATCGCAGGGAACTACAGCCCGTTGGTACGCCAAAAGGCCGGATCTATCTCTTTTGCGACGAATTCACCAATTTTTACGACGTCGAAATCGGAGTGGCGAGCCTTCGCCTTCTCTCAGTTCTGGGCTATTCGGTGGAAATGCCGCGACATCCGCAGAGCGGGCGGGCGCAGCTCTCCAAAGGCCTCCTGCCAGAGGCGCAGCGACTGGCTCGCAGGAACGTCGCCTTTTTTTCAAAAATAATTTCAGAAAAAACGCCCCTCATCGGCATAGAGCCGTCGGCCATCCTCAGCTTTCGGGACGAGTATATCCGCTTAGTAGAGCCTGGCGACCAGCAGATCGCCAAATCCTTAGCTGCCAACGCCCTCCTCGTGGATGAGTTTTTGTCGCATGAAATCCAGAAAGGCAATATCTCGCCGGAGGTCTTTACCAAAGAGGAAAAGAAAATCCTCCTCCAGGGCCATTGCCATCAGAAATCCCTGAGCGACCTGACAGACTCCGTCTGGGTGCTCGGACTCCCTGAAAACTACGTGGTGGAAATCATCCCTGCGGGCTGCTGCGGCATGGCTGGCTCCTTCGGCTACGAAGTGGAACACTACGACCTGAGCATGAAAATCGGCGAGGCCGTCCTCTTTCCCGCCATCCGGAAAGCCGGCGCCGCCACCATCATCGCCGCTACCGGCACGAGTTGCCGCCACCAGATACTCGACGGCGCCAGACGCCAGTCACTGCACCCCGTAGAGGTGCTGTGGAAAGCCTACGTGGGGAGCGCTAATTGAAATCCCACACTACCTAAGTTTTTCTCCAAAAAAAAGACGGAGGAGAATTATAGGCGGAGCGGTGAGGCTGAGCACTGCCGGAGGGGCGGAGAGCGCCGATGAGTTTTTCTACGGGTTTCCTGGATAAAGAGAATTTCTGCCGAATTACAAAAAAACTGAATAGTTGCGAAAATGAAGGCTCTGGTTTACGTCTTCATCAACTTCCCTCTTCATAAACGAGACATTTACAAAACCAAAATAACCAGCCCGGCAGTAGTCCCCGCACAAAAGCAACAGAGGGCGCCAGCCATCGCCTGCGCCCTCTGTCGTCA
>CAZXQI010000057.1:0-22416 GCA_964643005.1 uncultured Saprospiraceae bacterium
TTTATCGTGACCCAGGCAACTGAAAACACGAGCAATTTCAAACTGAGTCAATCATTAACTTTTATTTATATGGCAGACAAACTCGATCGTACCGATCTCAAGATTCTCAAAATAATGCAGGAAAACTGCAAAATCACGAATCTTGACCTATCAAAAAAAATTGGTCTTTCCCCTGCTCCCACCCTTGAGCGGGTAAAGAAGTTGGAGCAATCCGGCTACATTGAAAGCTACCACGCTAAAGTCAATCCACAAAGTATCGGTCTGAACGTTCAGACTTTCGTTCAGGTCTCTTTAGCATGGCAAAAGGAAAATGCACTCACTAACTTTTTGGAAAAGATCAAATCTATCGACGAAATCGTCGAATGTTACATCATCACTGGCGAAGCCGATCTTCTAATCAAAATCATTTGTAAAGATATTCCTGATTACGAGCAATTGCTCTTTAAGACGCTTTCCCAGATTGAAGAAATTGAGCGACTAAAGACTTTGGTGACGCTTTCCACTGTCAAGAATTCCAAGATTCTTCCTTTTGAATACGAATAAGCGGAAGAACCTGTCAATGACGTCGGCCATCGGCTCGTAAGTAAGCGGAGAAAGTTTCATCTAATCAGGCAATAATTACTCTTTCTATTTCTCTTTTTTTGAAATAGATAAAAAAGTCAGGCGGCGCGCTGCAACCTGGCTTTTTTAATGTTGTTAGAACCTGCTTTCGTTCCGCCTCAACTACTTTTTGTCGGCTCAGGTTTTACAATATCCGACATTTGTTTTGGAGAAAGAACGGCAGGCTCTATCTCGCCTTTAACACAGGATTTTAAATGAAAAATAAAAAGCGGACTTTGCTCTGGTCTATAGATGGAGATAAGCTGCCAGGTACTTCTTACCTGTTTGGCGCCATGCACGTTCAGGACGAGAGGATGTTCGGTTTTGTGGAGAGGGCTTTGGAAAAGATCAGGCTTTGCACTGCCTTTGCCGCTGAGCTTCATTTGGACGATTCAAAAAGCAGCTCCGCCGCTTTGAGTTTACAGCCGGCCAAAGTGCCGCCTCTTCGCGAATTAATTTCTCCCAAAAAATTCCGGCGGCTTCACAAAATTCTGCTGAAAACGACGGGATTTGACCTGGATCATTTAGACGGCGCTTCCCCTTTCGCCATCGTAAACCTGCTGACTGCTCAGGCCTTTCAGTCAGACCTCCCGGTCACCATGGACGAATACTTATGGAACCATGCCAGGGAGGAGGGGAAAGACATGTTGGGTATCGAAACCTTAGAGGAGCAAATCGAAGTGCTGAGCAAAATCCCCCTTCAGCATCAAGTCAAAATGTTGCTGGATATGGGCAAAGACATCGGCGACTTCAGGCGCAACCTGCTCCAGGTCACGAGCCTGTACCAAAAGGGAGACGTGCAGAGGCTCTATAAAAATGTCAAAAAAAGCTCAAAAGGACTGCGCCGGCTGCTCCTCTACAACCGAAATGAAATCATGGCAGAGCGCATAGCCGGACACATCGCAGAAAGGACGCTCTTCACTGCCGTAGGAGCCGGTCATCTCGGCGGCGAAAAGGGAGTTCTCTGCCTGCTCAAACTGAAGGGGTTCAGGGTGCAACCGGTGCGATGAAGCTGGAATTCTGACGAAAGCTCAATGCAATGCCGAGGCCAAGAACAGGCTGAGGGTCAATGCCGGAGGGCGCAATGGAAGGTTTTAGCCGTAGGCTCAGGTCGTCGCTCACATCGAATGTTCTCAAATGGCAATCCACAAAAGCCTCAGCGCTCTGGAGCAGATGGAGTCCGAAAATCCCTAAATAGGAAAGCTGCCTGTTTTTGTCAAAGCTATCCCGAAGGCGTCTCAGGCTCTCCCCTTTAATGCGGGGAAACTCGTGAGGCTTTCCGTTCAGGTCGGCGATATAGGCGTCCCGAAGCCGACGATAATACGACTGGTTATAGCTCGCAGAATAAATCAACCCACCGTAAGCCGCATAGACGATGGGAAGTTTCCACCATCGCTTATTGTAGATCTGCCCACCGCCGGGGACTGCTAATGAAAGGTAGAGCGCCATGTTTGGATTGGGATAGTTTTCTTTAAAAACCCGATGTAGGAAACCTCCCCTTTTAGGAGAATCGAGAACAGCCTCCCTCAAACTGTCAGCCGCCAAAATGGAATCGCCAAGAGGAATAGCATCAGGAACTAATAGCTCCGTCTGCGGCAGGGTATCGGATAGCTGAGCAATAGCCATACCTGCACACGCAAGTACGAGGCATCCGATGAAAATGAACCTTAGTTTCATGATAAAAAGCGACCCATTCCCCATGCCCATTTTTTTAAAATAAAAAATCAGCGCATTTGAAAGGCCTGCCGGAAAAGGGAGAGACTTTTACTTTTCTATCATATCCAGCAGCCTGTTCAGGTCTTCTGTAGAAGTAAACGGAATAGCAATTTTACCGCTGCCATTGGCATTTAATTTTAACTGCACCCTGGCGCCGAGATAGGTTCGCAGGTTGTTTTGCACATTTTGGTAGTCAGCCGGCAATTTGCTCTTAGCGGGTTTCTTGCTTCGGTCTTCGTTGTATCGGCGGATAAGCTCTTCCGTCTCCCGGACGGAGAGGTTTTCAGCAGTGATTTTTTTAAAAATGGAATATTGCAACGCAAAATCATCCACCCCCAACAAGGCGCGGGCGTGGCCCATGGAAACGACGTTTTCCTTTAAGCCCTTTTGAATATCGGGAGGTAGTTTTAAGAGGCGCAGGAAATTAGTCACGGTACTGCGCTTTTTGCCTACCCTGTCGGAAAGGTCTTCGTGGGTCAGGTGGCACTCGTCAATCAGGCGCTGGTAAGTGATAGCGACTTCAATGGCGTTCAGGTCTTCCCGGTGGATGTTTTCCACTAAGGCCATTTCAATCATTTCCTGATCGTTGGCCAGGCGGATGTATGCGGGGATTTCCTTCAGTCCGGCGATTTTTGAAGCTCGCAGGCGTCGCTCTCCGGAGATGAGTTGGTACTGTTTATCGGCTAAGCGTCGGACAGTAATCGGCTGAATGAGGCCGTGGATTTTCAGCGATTCCGCCAATTCGTTCAAAGCCTCCTCATCAAAATCTTTACGGGGCTGGTATGGGTTTACCTCAATTTCTTTCAGGGAGATATCGGCGACAGTATGCGTAAGTTCTCTCACTACTTCCGCCTGCTTTTCATGTGTCTGCACTTCGATATTCGAGAGCAGCGCCCTTACCCCTAAACCCAGTTCTTTTTTCTTGAATTGTTTTGCCATGCTTAAACGGTTTGCGCCTCGCGCTTTATCTTATCGTTGTTTCTTTCTAAAAATTCTTTGGCCAGATTGAGGAAGTTGGTGGTTCCCCGACTGCCGGCATCGTACATGACGATAGGCACGTGCATATTGGGCGCCTCGCTGACTTTGGAATTGCGGTGGATGATGGTGTCAAAAACTTTTTCCTTGTAAAAACTGCGAACCTCATTGACGACGACATTGGCCAGGCGCAGGCGGCTGTCGTACATAGAGAGCAATATCCCCTCGATTTCGAGTTTTGAATTAAAATTCTGCTTGACGCTACTAATCGTATTTTGCAATTTCCCCAGTCCTTCTAAGGAGAAATACTCGCATTGTACGGGGATCATCACTGAGTCGGCAGCAGTGAGCGCATTCAGCGTGATGATGCCCAAAGAAGGCAGGCAATCCACGATGATATAGTCGTAATCATTCCTGACTTGCTCCAGCACTTTCTTTAAGACAAACTCGCGCTGGGGCATGGTGACAAGCTCCAACTCAGCGCCCACTAAGTCTATATGGGAAGGCATGACGTGGAGATTGGGCGTCTGCGACTCGTAGATCGCTTCATGAGCGGGCGCCTCGTTGACCATACAATCGTAAAGACTACATTCTGTTTCTTCCTGAAAAATCCCGACGCCGGACGAAGAATTCGCCTGCGGGTCGGCATCTACTAAGAGGATTCTTTTTTCCAAAATAGCCAGGCAGGCTGCCAGATTGATAGCGGTCGTTGTCTTCCCTACCCCTCCCTTTTGGTTGGCAATTGCGATAATTTTTCCCATGCTTTTAGATTTCCTGTGCTTCTCCAATATTTAACAAAATCAGGTTTTTCCCTCTAACCTTAAAAGGCTGTTTGGCTGTGTCAGAATCAATTTCAATATAAGGGAAGGTATTAAAATGGCAGCCGATAATGGTATCGCATTCAATAAAATCCGAAGCGATAACTGCGTCGTTGTAGTCCATCGTGAAATTGTCTCCAATGGGCAGGATGGCAAAATCGAGTTTGGGGCAGGTCATTGGAATCAGTTTCATGTCCATCGTCAGCGCCGTATCTCCGGCAAAGTAAAAGGCGCTATTGCCATCCCAGACGACAAAGCCGCCGGGGTTGCCTCCATTGCTGCCGTCGGGCAGTACGCTGGAGTGGATGGCATTGACAAATTTTACGACGCCAAAATCAAACCTCCACTTGCCTCCATGATTCATCGGATGGCCTTTGACTCCCTTTTTTTCAAACCAGTTGACTATTTCAAAATTTGAGATAATGGACGCTCCCTGCGCTTTGGCTATTGCCTCGACATCGTAAAGGTGGTCTTCGTGCCCATGCGAGACGAAGATATAATCCGCCTGAATCTTGTCTGCCGCTAAAAAAGAAGCTTTGGGATTGGGAGTTATGAAGGGGTCAAACAACAGGCGCTTTCCGTTCATTTCAACACGGAAGGTGGAATGTCCATAATAAGTTACTCTCATGGCGTTGAAATTTGCTGATTTTAAATGACCTGCAAAATTAAGGCTTCGCAGACTGAAGAGAGAGGAAACAAAGAGATAAAATGGCAGGCTCTGACATTCTTACTCCCAAACTATTTTTTCCTGGCCGTCTCCTGAATCAGCCTGTAAATCTTATCCACCCTCGGTGAAAAGACTATCTCCATTCTGCGGTTGAGCGAACGGCCGTCCGCAGTTTCATTGGACGTTTTCGGCAGGTATTCCCCCTTTCCCGCGGCCATCACCTGGCTGGGATTCAGGTAAAATTCTTTTGTTAAAATGCGCGCGACAGCGGCGGCTCGCATAGCGCTGAGATCCCAGTTATCCTTAAACTCCTTTCCCTTTGGGGAGACGTTGTCCGTGTGCCCTTCTACGACAATATCCACCTCAGGATGCTTGTTCAGCACGCCGGCTATTTTTTCCAAAATATCCATAGCCTGTTTACTGAACTGGATAGTTCCAGGTTTAAAAAGGAGTTTTTCGGTCAGGCCAAGACTGGCTTTGCCTTCCTTTACCTCATAAGAGATTTCCCGCTGATCGTACTGCTCCAAATAGGACTGAATTTCATTGAGCATCTCCTTCGCCGTCTTCTCCTGTTTGTCAAGGGTCTGGCGCATATTTTCTAAGGTCTCTACCTTTTCTGCAAGCTCTTCTTTCGTTCGCTGTAGAGCCATATCCATCAGTTCCTGCGAGGAAAGAGACTGGTTCGTCAGTTTCTCAATTTCACTTTGAAGCCTGCCGATTTGCTGATCCTGCCTGTCCTGCAATTCCCGAAGCACATTGTTCTCTCCCCTGCGCTCTGCCAGCAGAAGATTTTGTCGGGCAATCTCCTGATTGAGTTCTATCACTCGGCTGTTGACATTGAGAATCATGCTATCCCTGGCGGAGACTTCGCGAATAAATTTCTTTTTTCCAACACAGGATGGAAAGCTGAGGCCGCCGAGCATGACCGGCAGGAGCCATAGGCAAAGCAGTGAGTTTCTCTTTTTTGTCACGTTATTTTTTTAAAAAAATCTGAAAGTGGGGCGATACTTTTGAAAGGAAAGCATCAAAATTTCTGCGAAAGGTAAAAAGAAAAGAGGAGCTCGTCCCGACATTTGAAACGACCTCCTCTATGTTTGACAATTGATGATTATTGCAGCCTGAAACTGGAGGCCCCCAGCAGGCCGACGTCAGTGTAAACGGCTACCCGATAGTATCCCGACTTCAATTTGTCCTCTAAGTCATGGTTGAAAGAAAGGCGCTGGTTCTCCACCACATTAATTTCCTGCGCTTTTACAGCGAGCAGATCCATTTCCTGTCCATTTATATTGATGACTGTATGGACGGGATTGGATACCTTGATGGGAGTGCCTTTATCATCAGTGATGGCCAAATACAAGGTTCTCAGACCCTGGTATTCCGGCTTCACACCTGTCAGGTCGAAACTGACGAGTATTTTTCTGGCCCGGCCTGCTTTGGCAGTCGCCTTTGGCCTTTTCTTTTCCACCTCTACCCGAAAAGCCGTGGCTTTAAAATTGGCCAAAGTCAGGCGCTTCAGTTCGTCCTGGATAGTGCTGTTCAGGGCGTTGAGGGCGGCGTTTTCCGTTTTGGCCGAAGACAAATCGGCGCTCAGTTGCTCCGTCAACATCTTAAGGGAATCATTTTCCACCTGCAAGTTGGAAATCGAAGCTTCTAAAGTGGCTTTGGCTTTGAGCAATTGCTCGATCTGATCTTTCAGATTGGTACTCTCTGAAGACCCTTGTTTTTTCAGTTTGTTGATAGTGGCCGCCTGTGTTGCAATCTTTTCTTCGGCTGTCGCTACGGAGCCTTGCAGGTTCTCATTTTCCTCTGCGAGGTCTGCGTAAGCTTGTTGCAAGCTGTCCACCTGGCGTTCTAAATTATCGCGCAGAGAGGATAGGTCGCCAATTTTGGCAGACAACTCCTGATTGGCAGAAGTCAATTCCTTTTTGGCGCTCCGGTTTGAAAAGCCCCAGAAGCCGACTCCAAGGAGCAACAGGAGAAGGAGAATGATTAAAGCGGTCAATCCTTTTTTAGAATCCATGTCAATTAATTTTTGTATGAATGTTTGGCAGAAATATTCGCCGTCAATAATAGCAAATGTAGTGAGTTTATTTTCCTGCACAGGCTGCCAAAAGGCGCCTAAAGCAGGTGATTTTAGTTTTTTAATGAGGATTTAACCTTGTGCGATGAGAATTTCCAAATTGACCTTCAAATTCAATATGGAAGGATGGGGCAAATTTTTAAAATAAAACATTTGAAACATGGACAGGGAAGCGGGGGAACGAGCGATTAGAAATGCCCTGAACGGCATTCTTTTATTTGAACAGGGAAGTCGTCTCTAATTATAAAAAGGCGCTTTCAAAAAGTGCGGGTTGTAGTTTCCTTTCAGTTTAAAAGATTTCAATGCGACAACCCGGAACTTTTTCTACCACTCTAAGCCCGGATACGCTCTTTGCAAAAATTGCATATCGGCGAGGATGTAACCTAAGTGCTCTGTATGTCTTCCGTCTTTGCCGCCGCTTTGCATCCAGGCGCCCGTGGGCTTTTGCAGAGTCGCTTTGGCCAGCGTTTCATCCACTTTTTGGTCGAACTGAGCTTTCATTACCGTCAACTCTGGAGCAATCCCCTCGGAGGCCATCCGGAGGTCCAGCTCGTTAGGCGCGGTCAGTTCGCCGGAAAACATCCAAAGTTCATCCAGCGCGCGCTGGACTTTTTGATGGCTTTTCTCCGTGCCGTCTCCCAGTCTCGCCATCCATTCCGAGCTAAAGCGAAGGTGATAGGCAATTTCCTTAATGGCCTTTTCTGCGTAACCGGCCAGCCATTCATCCCGGCTGTTAGTCAGCCCCTGGTGGAGAAGGTAATTGTAGGTATCAAAAAAGAATTGCCGCACAATGGTGAAAGCGAAGTCCTGATTAGGTTGCTCCACGAGCAGCAGGTTGCGAAAATCCCAGGCATCCCGCAGGTAGGCAATGTCGTCTTCGGTTTTGCCGAGGCCTTCAACTTCAGCGGCTCGTTGGAACAGGTTTCTGGCCTGCCCCGTCAGGTCGAGGGCGATATTGGACAGCGCCATGTCTATTTCCAATTCGGGCGCATGGCCGCACCATTCCGCTAATCGGTGACCCATAATCAGGGCGTTGTCGCCTAAGTGTATCAGATATTGATAAAGTGGTTGATTCATCTTCGTAGTTTTTAATCGCAAAGATTCCGTTTTTACAAAGGAGTTACATGTTCTTCACTCCTTCCGGCACCTTGTAAAAGGTAGGATGGCGGTAAATCTTATCTTTGGCAGGTTCGAAAAAAGGATCGGAATCTTCCGGATCGGAAGCGACGACCTGACTGGATTCCACGACCCAGATGCTGACGCCTTCATTGCGACGGGTATAGACGTCTCTGGCGTTTTCAATAGCCATTTGCGCATCTGCTGCGTGTAGGCTGCCTGCGTGTTTGTGGTTCAATCCATTTTTGCTGCGGATAAAAACTTCCCAAAGCGGCCAATTCTTTTTCATTGTATTAAAATTTTGCAGGATGGCAGACCGGCTCCAAAAGCCGTTCGCCTTTCCCATTTTTAATCAATTAAGCAGCTTCGGTTTTAGAAGCGGCGCCAATCTCTCTTTTTTCTTTTTTTTCTGCGTAAGCCATTGCAGCCTCCCGAACCCAGGCCCCCTCTTCGTAAGCCTTGATGCGGGCGTTCATGCGATCGCGATTGCAGGGTCCGTCGCCTTTGACGACTCTGAAAAATTCATCCCAGTTGATTTCGCCAAAGTCGTAATGCCCCCGCTCCTCGTTCCATTTCAAATCGGGGTCGGGAATCGTCACGCCTAAGTAATCAGCCTGCGGCACAGTGGCGTCAACAAACTGCTGTCGCAATTCGTCATTCGATTTGCGTTTGATCTTCCACTTCATGGACTGCGCCGTGTTGGGGGAATTGTTGTCCCTCGGGCCGAACATCATCAGCGAAGGCCACCACCAGCGGTTGAGTGCATCCTGCACCATCGCTTTTTGAACCGGCGATCCGTGCGCCATCGTCACCAAAATCTCATAGCCCTGGCGTTGGTGAAAGCTTTCCTCTTTGCAAATCCGCACCATAGCGCGGGCATAGGGGCCGTAAGAAGTGCGGGTGAGCATGACCTGATTGGTAATAGCTGCGCCATCTACCAGCCAGCCGATAGCCCCCATATCCGCCCAGGTCAGGGTCGGATAGTTGAAAATGCTGGAGTATTTGGCTTTGCCGGTAAGGAGTTGCTGCACCATTTCGTCCCGCTCGATGCCGAGCGTCTCGGCGGCGCTGTAGAGGTAGAGGCCGTGGCCGGCTTCATCCTGGATTTTGGCCAGCAAAATGAGCTTGCGCATCAAAGAAGGAGCGCGCGTCACCCAGTTGCCTTCCGGCAACATGCCGACAATCTCGGAGTGCGCATGTTGAGAAATCTGGCGGATGAGGGTTTTGCGGTAGGCTTCGGGCATCCAGTCTTTAGGTTCGATTTTGAGCTCTTCGTCAATTTTTGCCTGGAAATGCTGCTCGAGATTTAATTCACTCATGATCTGATAGGTTCTGAAACGATTTGATATTTTCTAAAAGGCTCGTAAAGGTAGCTATTTTTTATTTGGAATAATGCTGGCACAAAGGGACTTTTAAGCCAGAAGCTTTTCCTGATTTTGATTTTTTAAAAGAATGAGTATTGGTTGGGAGAGTTTTATAAACAGCGCCTTCATGGCTTTTCGCTTTAGTTAGAACCAGTAATGTCTAAGTCTGAATTTTTGTAATAACCCACATCCATATCCTTTTTCCATTTTACAAAATAGGTAATCTGCCCCACGTGATAAGAGAAATGTTCCACTACGTGAACCAGAATGCTAAGGCCGTTTTCCCGGAAGCCCTGCACGCTGTATTCGGAGAGGATATCTTCCGGCGCGAGTTGAGCGAGAACCTGATCGGCTTCCGACAAAACCTCTTCTAATCGCCGCAGCAATTCGCCTGCCGGCATCGGCTCGCGCTCATCAAACTCCCGCTGCCGCTGCCGCGTATCGGGACGCCGACCCAGCGTCGAGACGAGCCACTGGCCGACGTTGCCGCACAGGTGCAGAACCAGATTGCCTACTGCATTGCTGTGCTCGTTGGGGCGCAACCAGATGTCCTTTTCTTCCAGCTCCGAAAGACATTTTCTAATGCGGGGCAATCCCTCCTCCAACAATCTGCGGCGGACTTCTCTGACTAAGAAATCACAAAAAATCTTATCTCTTTCCATGATCATTTTTTTCAAAATCAAAAAACAGGGTAATTTAAATTACAAATCTCTTACTATGTATTACCTTTCGGCCACAAATTATCCCGCCCGACGTATATAATTACCTGGAGTTTTATTTTTTCACTAAAAAGTTCTGCGATGAAAAACTTATTTGCCCTTTTCGCCCTCGCATTGCTAGCGGTAGCCTGCGAACCCTACAAGTACAATGAGTCTTCCACCATTACGATGAAAAAAGACCCCTGCTACGGTACCTGCCCTGTTTACACTTTCAAAGTTGATGGAAAAGGAAATGCAAAATTTCATGGCGAATCCTTTGTCACCAAAGAAGGCGCCTGGACCCGCCATTTAAGTCCAGTAGCGACCAACTCGCTTTTTGATAGTTTTATCGCTGGTAATTTTGCAGATTTTGCAGACAATTACAGCGACCCGTATATAACAGACCTCCCCACCACCTGGTTAACTTTCATCCACGGTTCGACCAACAAAACAGTCAAAGATTATTTTGGCGCTCCTGACGCTTTGAAGGAGTTGGAGTCCTTAGTTGAGGCCATCTCGGAGACCGATGAAGGTTGGGTTAGTGAATAACAACACGCGCCCCGGGACTTTATGCTCACACACACAAAGCGCTCTTCGGAGCGCCATTTTTGTTTGTATCAAACCCAATTTACTTTTCTGTGAAAATCATTATTAGGCAGGCAGCGAGCGGTTACTTTCCTATACCTAAGAAATAGACCACTCCCGCATTGATTACTTTATGGTACTGGCCGGTGGTTTTGGTGTCGCCCAGGCAATAAGGCCGGACGCTTTTTAGAGAGCGGGAATAATTCACGCCCAGGCCTATTCTTTTCTTTATGATAAAATAGCCCCCCACTACCAGGCTGAGATCCATTCCCGACAGCTCGTTTGTCAGGCAGGAGGGCGGGTCTTTTACTGTCGCGGTGATGGTAGGCTCGTATTTCAAATGGGAGCGAACGGGGAAGCCGGGCATCAGACCGGCTCTGACCATGAGTCGGTCTTTGTCGTGGAGGTTCAGCAATAAAGGTACCTCTACGTAGTCGGCGGAATAGCTGAAGCGACCTGCCTCGCCGCCGGCAAATTTGTAATAAGAAGTGCGGCTGCCCCGCTTAGAGTAGTAGAACTCGAGCCCCGTTGACAGCCACCTTTTTTTTATAAAAAAAAATGCGCCAATCCCCGCCCGATAACCCAGGTAATCGTATCCTGCAGGTCCGTCGCCATCTATCTGAGCCAGAACGGGGCCGGCAGAAATAATTCCTTTGAACAGACCGGTATTTCCTCCTTCCTGACCAGACAGGAGCGTGGCGGCAAGCAATAGCAGCAAAACTGCGCTCAGTCTCCGTCCGGTATTTTTATTCTTCTGGTAAAAATTCATTGTTGAAATGCGAATTGAAGGATGTTGGCGCCCATTCTCAGAGCTGCCTGCCGTTTCTCTTCGGGGTCTTTATGCACGTCGTGGGACTCCCAGCCGTCAGTGATATTGCTTTCGTACAAATACATGCAGACGATGCGGTCTTCGTGGAAAAGAGCAAAAGCCTGTGGCGGCTTGCCGTCGTGCTCGTGAATCTTGGGCAATCCATTTTTAAACTCAAAGGGACTTTGAAAAACGGGGTGCCCAAATGGCAATTCGATAAACTCCTGCTCGGGGAAAACCTTTTTCATGGCCGGTCGAATGTAGGGCTCCATGCCGTAGTCGTCGTCAATGAGCAGGAAACCGCCGCCCGTGAGGTAATTCCGCAGGTTCTCCGCCTCCTGGTCTGAAAAGACTACGTTCCCATGACCGGTCATAATGAGGAAAGGATAGTTGAACAACTCTGCGCTGCCTACTTCGACGGTGGCATAATCGGGTTCGATATTGGTTCCTAATTTTTCATTGCAAAAGCGGGCAAAGTTCTGTAGAGCGTCCACCACCGAGTACCAGTCGCCGCCGCCGCTATACTTGACGAGCGCCAGTTTCAATCCGGGAGCGGGAGCCCGATCCGGCAAATTTGCAGCCAGTAGAAAAAAGCTAAATATGGCTGTTCCTAAAAACACTTTTTTCAAATTCATGCAATTGAGTCTTTATGAGTTTCTGCAACCTTTAGCGCAGTGCCGACGTAATGGCCTGAGATTTAATCCTTTAGAAATAAACCTATCGCAGCGCCGCGATTTTTCCATGACCAAACGCCCTGGTAGCAACCAGTAACAACGCTTTTTGAAGAAATTAATGCTGTGGCGAATAAAATATCGTCCCCTTAATTCGCCGCTCAAAAAATCAAGGGGCAAAATTGAGAAAATAAGTCCGAAACAGAATTTCCGATATCCAGTTTAAAAAAGGCAGGAGCAAAAAACTAAAAAGGAGCGGCCTAAGCCTTTGAAAATCAGGCCTTGACTCGCTTTGATTTTAATTCTGTCCGGCGCGAAAGGAGGTTTTTTCTTCAATAAATATAGTCAGGCCAAGCGGTCAATCCTGGGTCAAAGCGATAAAGAGCGCCTATTAAAGAATAGGAATATTCAGAAATTAGGAGCAGTTTTTAGACTTTTGCCCGCTTTGAAAAATTTGATTTAAAATAAACAGGCGGTCAGGGTAAATGGGAAAGGAGGAAGGAATCTCTTCCTTCATACATATTTCAAAGCCTCTACGTTGGAGACAAATTGAACTTTCTGGACGTCCCTGAGCCGCAGTAAAAAAACTTAGTTTCATGGAAAAACAGCATCGCATTGTTATTGCGGGCGCCGGCGGGATAGCAGAAGCGGCAGCTCTGATTTTGGCCGAATGGTCTCGCGTCGCCCCCAAATTATTCGTTGGAGACCTCTATCCTGAAAAAGCTCAAAAAGTAGCCCGCTGGGTAGAGGAAGGCGCCAGCCGCCCCTGTAGCGTTACTCCTTACCACCTGCCTTTAGAAGGGGTGACGGAAGAAATGAAAAGCGTTTTCTCCGAAGGCGATATTTTGCTGGACTGCCTCCCCGGCGGCGCCGCTCCCCGCATGGCGCAGTTTGCCAAAGATTTTGGCATGCACTACGCCAACCTGACGGAATACGTCGCCTCTACCAATAAAATTATGGAATTGGCCAAAGACGCTAAGACGGGATTTGCCCTTCAGTCGGGTCTGGCGCCCGGATATATAGACGTGCTCGCTCACGGCCTGTTCTTAGACTTTTGCAGGGACTTTGGCGTAGAAAAAGCGGATAAGCTCGAATTCAAAGTCGGCGCTCTGACTGACCATGCCATCGCACCACACTTCTACGGATTCACCTGGAGCCCCATTGGCGTAGCCACCGAGTACCTGGAAGACGCCATCGTCGTCCGGGACTACAAAAAAACGCTCGTGCCTTCTCTTTCCGATACGGGCAGCCTCATCATTGACGGCATCGCCTACGAAGACAACCTCACATCGGGAGGCGCCGCCGACCTGCCGGACGCTCTGGCGGGGAAAGTCAAAAACCTCGATTATAAAACCCTGCGCTCCCCGGGTCATTACAGTTGGGTCAAACAGCAAATTGAAGGGCGCCCGGACAAGAAGGATCGCATCGCCTACCTCCAAAAAATAATGGAAGAGCATATCCCGCACATCGAAGACGACCGTATCCTGCTGTACGCTGCGGTAGAAGGGAAGGATAGGGGAGGCGTCCTCAGGCGGCGGGAGTTTTCCAGATTAATCAAACCGCAAAAAGTCGGCAGATACACCCTGCGAGCCATTCAGACCACGACGGCTTCTGCCATGCTACAGGCGGCCATGTATGCGTTGGAAAGCGGAAAGCAGGGCTTGATTTTGCAAAGCCATATTGATCCGAAACCTTTCCTGAATGGCGACTTCGTTTCAAGGGTGTACGGAAAGGTATAAGCGCTTTACTCTACCTGGCAAAAAAGCCGCAAACAGCTTCCTGTCGCGGCTTTTTTATTTTTTCCTGGCTAGCCCGCTTCCACAAAAGCAAAAATTTAAGACGGTGATACATAGTGCTTTACAATTGAAGTTTCTGTAATTTTCCGACACAGACTGGACAAGTCAGGAGGATTTGTTCGGCTCCTCTGTCCAGAAATTCAATCCTGCGGCAGAGATCAGTTTTCTTCTCCCGCTCGTCAAAAAGACATTTGGCAAATCATGGAAATAAATCTCGTGTATTCCCTTTCAGACTAGAGCCTGTTTCTTCCTGGCTGTTATTTTAAAAGAAAGAAAAAATACAAAATAGCGACTAGTCTCAGGCTTCCGCCCGCTGTTCCCATATCCCCTCCGTTTTGGAAAAATAAATCACTACCCCTATCGAAATGAGGAAATAGGCGATCAGCAGATAAAAAGCTGCCGGCAAAATAGAATTAAGTCCAAACCAGTCGCCGCCCTGCGCAGCAATCAGGGCAAACCCGAAAGCTACCCGTAGCGCCTCTGTCAGCGCGGCCCATCTGGACTTATCCATCAGGGTCGTGTAGCTAAAAACGCTGATGAAAAGAAAGGCGCCGTACCACATCATGCCGGGCAGCCCGATGTCGGCAATGCGGTTAAAGAGGTAAAACATGAGCAGCATTGTCACGGTCAGTTGCAGCCAGGACCATAGCAGGAGCGGTTGGGAGGGATAGGTATCGTATTTTTCAAAACTGGAAAGGTCGCTCACGGAAGCTATCGGATAGCGGTCTTTCACATCCCCGGGACGCCAGCCAGTGGGCATGAACCAAATGCGCAGCTTGTCCCACAGATTGCGGGTGCGCCAGGCGTCTTTTACCAAAATCCACAAATGCTGGAAGTTGATGATGATGGGGTTCCAGGTGTGCGCCGGTCTGGTGACGCCATATACCGGCGGTATCTCGTCCAGTTCGGGCTGGAAGGTGCCGAACAATTTATCCCAGATGATGAGAATCTGGCTGTAGTTTTTGTCAATGTACTCGGGGTTCATGGCGTGGTGTACCCGATGATGCGAGGGCGTGACGAGGAAGCTTTCCAAAAAACCCAGCTTCCCAATCACCCGGGTATGGTACCAAAATTGGAAAAACAAATGAACCGGCGCCACCACTGCAAAGACCTCTGTCGGCACGCCCACTAAGGCCGCAGGCAGCATGAGAAAGACGACGTAGGAAAAGACCTCCGAAACGCTCTGCCGCAATGCGCAGGAAAGATTGAACTCCTCGCTGCTGTGGTGAATGACATGGCGATTCCAAAGGAAATTGATTTCGTGCTCCAGGCGGTGCATCCAGTAGCCTGCGAAGTCTTTGACCACAAAGGCAATCAGGTAAACCGCCCAGACCGCTTTGATTTCAAAAATGGCTAAGTGCTTCACCATCCATGAGTAACTCACGATGGCGACGCTGAGACCGAGCACGCTCTTGACGACATTCGTCACCCCGCTGCTCAGGCTGGAAATGGCGTCCGCTCCCCGATTCACCTGCATCCCCTTCCGCTTCGCTATTAGGGCTTCAAGTGCGATGAGCAACACAAAAACGGGAACAGCAATATTTAAGGCCTGTGCATAAGATTCCATGATTCATTTTTTTTGTGAAAAAATAAGGCGTCTCCCCGTCCATTTTTTATTTAAAAAAAATAGGGCGCGCTATAATATGTATTGCAGGGAAAGCATCGCTTCAACACCGTTGGTCGTCTCAGGTAAAAGAAGCTTCGCGCACTAAGGCAAAATATCCGCCACCCTGTCATTTCCCCTCCTCTACTCAACCTCAGCCTCAAAATCCTTGTTCCAAAGCCATGATACGATGAACCGCAAAAAAGCCGGTTCAATTTGCCGCTCTCATTGGCCGGGCGAAACTTCACAAAAATAGCATTTCTTGCTTTCTTTGCGGCAAGGCTTCGGACAATCAAAAGTCTCCGGACAAAGCGACGAAACAAGGAGCGGCTTACAGCAAAAAAACGTACGGCTTAAGCCCGTTTTCAAGCTTTGCTCTGCGGACACTCAAATAAATTCTACCAATTAATTTTACCAACAAAAATGAAGCAAACAACACTTTCTCCGGCATCGTCTGCCATCTCCCTAAAAGCCGCCGACAACATCCGCATCCTCGCCGCCGCCATGGTCGAAAAGGCCAAATCAGGCCACCCGGGCGGCCCCATGGGTGGCGCCGATTTCATCCACATCCTGTTTACTGAATTTCTAAACTACGACCCTGCGGACATGGCCTGGCCGCTGCGGGATCGCTTCTTCCTCGATCCGGGTCACATGTCGGCCATGCTCTACGCCCAGTTGACTCTGCTCGGAAACTACTCCATAGACGATATCAAAAACTTCCGCCAGTGGGGAAGTCCCACTCCCGGGCATCCCGAAATAGACCTGAAGCGGGGAGTGGAAAACACCTCCGGCCCATTGGGGCAGGGGCATTCGTTCGGCATTGGAGCGGCCATTGCCGAGCGCTTTCTGGCGGCCAGATTTGGCGAGGTCGTTGCGCACAAAACTTATATCTACATCTCTGACGGCGGCGTGGAAGAGGAAATCTCCCAGTCGGTGGGTCGCTTAGCCGGGCATTTAGGATTGGGCAATATCGTCATGTTTTATGACGCCAACGACATCCAGCTCTCCACTGAAGTGAATGAAGTAACCAGTGAAAATACCGCCATGAAATACGAGGCTTGGGGCTGGCACGTCCTCACCATTCCAGGCAACGACCATGACGCCATCCGGCAGGCGCTGCGGGAAGGCGTCGCAGAGACCGGGCGGCCTACTCTCATCATCGGCAAGACGAGAATGGGCAAAGGCGCGCGTACCGCCGACGGCAGTCTCTTCGAGCACAAAGTGAGCCTGCACGGACAGCCCCTGAGCGGCGCAGGCGCTTCCTTTGAAAAAACCGTCAGCGGATTGGGCGGCCATCCGGCCAATCCCTTTGCGATCTTTCCGGAAGTGGCGGAATACTACTCAGCCATTTTGGAACAAAAGAAAGGCGACGCTCAGAAGCGCCGGAATGCTTTCAGAAAATGGTCTAAAGAAAATCCCGACCTGGCGGCCAAATTCCAGCGGTTCTTTGAGCGACAATTGCCAAAGCTCGACTGGGATAGCATCCAGCCAAAGGCCAACGACGCCACCCGAAACGCTTCGGCTGCCGTGCTGTCCTATCTGGCAGATCGCATAGAAAACATGATCGTGGCCAGCGCCGACCTGAGCAACAGCGATAAGACGGACGCCTTTTTGAAAAAGACAAAAGCCTTCAGTCATCACGATTTCAGCGGCGCCTTTCTACAGGCCGGAGTCTCCGAACTCGGAATGGCCGCCCTCGCCACGGGCATGTCGCTGCACGGGGGAGTCATTCCCGCCTGCGCCACTTTCTTTGCTTTCAGCGACTACCAGAAGCCGGTCATCCGGGTGGCGGCGCTAATGGAAACGCCGGTCATCTTCATCTGGTCGCACGACGCTTTTCGGGTGGGAGAAGACGGCCCAACGCACCAGCCGGTAGAGCAGGAAGCTCAAATCCGCCTGCTGGAGCAACTGAAAAACCACTCCGGTCGCAATAGCTTCTTAGCCCTGCGCCCCGCCGACGGCGCCGAAACGGTGGCCTGCTGGAAACTCGCATTGGAAAACACCCACTCTCCTTCCGGCCTCATCCTCTCCCGACAGGGCATCCAGGATCTGCCAACAACTGAGAGCCGCAGCCAGACCGCCAAAGGCGCATACATCGTACAGGATAGCAAAGGGAAACCGGATGTGCTGCTCCTCGCAAACGGCTCCGAGGTAGCCACCTTAGTGGCAGGCGCCGAACGGCTACGCAGCGAAAAGGGTCTGAATATCCGCATCGTCTCCGCTCCGTCCGAGGGGCTGTTTCGGAACCAGTCGAAGAAATACCAGCGCAGCATCCTGCCCGGCAATGTTCCTGTCTTCGGACTTACGGCAGGGCTGCCTGTGAATCTTCAGGGTCTTGCCGGCAGCCGCGGCGTAGTCTGGGGACTGAACCACTTCGGCCATTCCGCCCCTTACAAAGTTTTGGATGAAAAATTCGGCTTCACCGGCGACCACGTCTTTGAACTCGTCTGCAAAATGCTGAAGATATAAACCGGATACAGTCAATTTTACCTGCCCGCTGTGGCGCATGGGAGCCGGGAATTTTTTATTCCCGGCTCCTATTCTTCGGGTCATTCCATGTCTATAAGGCTTCCCTTTTTTTCGGAAAAAAAATTGACGCAGATCTGAGTGGCCGGTAGGAAAGGAGGGATGGGTCTGATTATCAATACTCAGGGGTGCGCCGCCACCCATACTTCCCCGTCTTCAAAAATTTCTTTTTTCCAAATAGGCACTGTCTTTTTCAGCGCGTCAATACAGTATTCGCAGGCTTCAAAGGCGGCTTTGCGGTGAGGCGTGGCTATGGCGATGATGACGGCGATATCGCCGACAGCTAAGCTGCCGATGCGGTGGTGGATAGCAATTTTTTTGCAGACCCAGCGCGCCTGTGCCTGTTCGGCTATCTTTCGCAACTCGGCGATGGCCATTGGCTCGTAGGCTTCGAATTCGAGTCGGAGGACGGGGCGTCCTTTGGTGCTGTCCCGAACCGTGCCGATGAAGACAACGGAGCCTCCGGCGCTGTCGTCGGCAATGAGGTGGATGCAGTTGTCGGGAATCAGAGGCGTATTTTTCAATTGAATATCTATCACGATTGGAGAGTTTTTAGTGGAAGGAGCCGGGTAGCTTTTTGGGCAATTCTCTCATTCTTCTGAATGGGGCGGACTTTATTTATCCATTAATATACAGGTTGCTTTAGCCGCCGCTGACGGGGGGGATGATGACGATTTCATCGCCTTCGCTCAGGGTGAAGTCGTCGGATTGGTATTCGGTATTGACGGCGAGATTCAGGCTGCGCAGCTTTTCAAAATCGGGGAAGCGCCCTGTCAGCAGGCGCTTCAACTCGCCGACCGTGGCGCCGGCTGTAAGCTCCAGTTCGAGTTTTCTCCCCCGGATGATTTCTTTGGCGATACCGAATGCGAGGATTTCTATTTTCATGGCCGGCAGATTTTCTTTGACATTGAGAATCG
Organism: uncultured Saprospiraceae bacterium; assembly: GCA_964643005.1. Taxonomy (GTDB): domain Bacteria; phylum Bacteroidota; class Bacteroidia; order Chitinophagales; family Saprospiraceae; genus UBA6168. The sequence goes on from CAZXQI010000057.1 coordinate 18,941, forward strand.
GACTTGTTAGGGCAAAAATGGGAATAATTTACCATGGGGGCGCCGGGGGTGGAGGATTTCCTCTGCCCGGCCATGCTTTCCATCGAAAAGCGACAATTTTTAAAAATTGCCATTTGGGAAATATCCATTTTTTTTCAAAAAGAAAAAAACAGAGCCGACAAGAGGTAAAAACTTCTGACTTTTACGCACACTAAATTTTTTATTTGTCAAATTCTACAAACGTGAAAAAACGCTTTATCCAACTTGCGCTCTTCCTCATTGGAACGCTCACCCTTTTTTCCTGTCATCCAAAAATCGTCCCTGCCGATGGCGTACTGACCGAAAACAGTCGGGAGGCCATGAAGCAGGATTACGTCATTCTCGTCTCCTGCGACGGCTTTCGATGGGACTATGTGCAGCGCTTCCAGCCGCCCAATCTGATGAAGTTCATCGCCGAGGGGGTGCAGGCGGAGTCCATGACCTCTTGCTTCCCCAGCAAGACCTTTCCGAACCACTACAGCATCGCCACCGGCATGTATCCCGACCATCACGGCATTGTAGGCAACGGCTTTTACGACCCGGCCAGGGATGACGAATACCGTTTAGGAAATCGGGAAAAGGTGGAGGACGGTACCTGGTACGGCGGCACGCCCATCTGGGTGCAGGCTATTAAATCGGGCATGATATCCGCCAGTTATTTTTTTGTCGGCTCGGAGGCTGCGGTGCAGGGAATCCGCCCCACCTACTACTTCCGCTACGACGGCTCCGTGCCGAACGACAGGCGGGTGGAACAGGTTCTCGACTGGTTGAAACTGCCGGAAAAAAAGCGCCCTCATATCATCACGCTCTACTTCTCCGACATGGACAACATCGGCCACCGTTATGGGCCTAACGCCGACGATAAACTTAGAGAAGGTCTGCTCGGCTTAGACGCCACTTTCGGGAAACTATTCGAGGGCGTGAAGCAAACCGGACTGCCGGTGAACATCATCATCGTGTCGGATCACGGCATGCTGGAGACGCCCAACGACAAACTCCTGCCCACCGACTTACTGGAACACAGCGACCGCTATCGCTTTCTCAACGGCGGAGCTACCGCTCACTTCTACCTGAAAGAGGGCGCAGATGCCGGCTCTGTTTTAAAAGAACTGCAACTGAAAGAAGACCATTTCCGAGTCTATCACACGAAAGATTTGCCCCTTTTTGAAACTCCTCCTACCAATCCCCGCTGGGGCGATCTCATGGCCATTCCCGATTCGGGCTACTATTTTATGAGTCAGCGCATTATTGACAAGCGGAAAAGTTCCGGGAAGGAAGTCTCCGGCGAACATGGCTTCGACCCTGCCATCCAGGATATGCACGGCATCTTTTACGCCAATGGTCCTGCTTTCAAAAAAGGCCTTAGCATTGGAGAATTTAAAAATATCAACGTCTATCCGCTCATCTGTCATCTGCTCGGACTCGATGTTCCAAAGGACGTGGATGGGAAGTTGGAGGTTTTGAAAAATACGCTACAGTAAAAATTCCTTTCGGGGAAACCTATGTAGAGATTCAGTAGAAATTATTTTCAGGAAAATTTCTACTGAATCTTCTCCATCACCTTTGCTTCCAGCCATCCGGTTTCGCCATTGGCAAGACGGACTTTCCACCAGCCACTCAATTGCTCGGAGAGGCTGACTTTGGCGCCTTCGTGCAGCAGAAAGATTTCCGTGCCCGCCTCGTCGGGAGCGCTGCGGAGGGAGGCTGTTTTTTCGAGAACGATAGCCTGGCCGGTATTTTTTTCAAAAGATAAGCGGCTGAGGGCGAGGGAAAAAGGCAGTACGCCGAGGACTAACAAAATCAGGCCGGCGAGGAATCCCTTCTTTCGGGTCTCTCTGGTTTTGCCCAATTGCCAGAGAATCAGGCCGATGAAACCCGCCCACGACAGCGCAAGAGCGACCGCTCCCCAGGCGGTGGAAGACAGCGCCATACGTCCTTTTTTCCACCAGTGGGAGAGGAAGAATTCGGGTAGCGGTTCTATTTCGTCTTCCAATTGTCGGCGGACGAGGTTCAGATTGTAGCGGATATCCTTATCGCCGGGGGCGAGCAGGGAGGCTCGTTCATAGTGAAGAATCGCCCTGCCGGGGCTGTCGAGTCGGTACCAGGCGTTGCCGAGGTTGTATTCTAATTCCGGCGAGGCGTAGCCGGCGTCGGCAAGCTGCTCGTAAAGTTGTATGGCTTTTTTAAAGTCATTTTTTTGAAAAGCGTCATTGGCCTGCTGAAAGCGACCGTCGGCCTGTCCGAAGGCTCCGGCTACGAGGAAAAACAGAGCGGGCGCCAGGCTGTACCATTTTCGTTTCATCCATTTTTTAATTTGGCGCAAATTTAAACAAGCTGTCTGATTGCCTTCCAGCGCTTTTTTTTAAAAAATCACTTAACTTGGTCTGAATTTTCTGAATCACTCCTATCGTCATGGAAAAGTATCTCTACTTCCTACACGCCGATATCGAAGCTTCCATCAGAGAGGCTCGTCCCAATGCGGGGCTTGCCCTGCTCCTCAGTTTCCCTGACGAAGAAGACGAAGATGATTTTGGCGCCTTTAGGTTTGTCACCATTCCCGAGCTGACGGGAATCCCCTCTGAAGCTTTCCCGCCCGGAAACCTGCTGACGGACGCTCAGGTCTCATCTCTTACCCAGGCTATCGAAAGGCTCTGGAAGGCATGGGTATTGAGCTGGGAAATGCCTCTCAAACTGGCCCTGCGCAAACAGTACTCCGCTTTCGTACGGGAAATGAAAAACGCCTCTTTTGCCTATCACCCCGACCGGGGAGGCAGGGTAGAAATCTGCGATTACGAGGGCGGTAAGGCCTGCCCCTTTCAGCCCGACAGTTACTGCTTTTGCAAATCTGTCGAAGAGGACGTCAGGCAGGACATCGCCATCTGGGAAGAGCACGTCCGCTCTCAGGGCATTGACCCTTACCGGGAGCTGAGTTCGGAGGAGGAAAGAGCCTTCGAAGAGGAGATGAGACTGCGGGATCTGCGCAAGCGCTACGGCGACGACTGGAGGAATTATGTCAGTCGCAATTCCTGGATGGAGCTTGAGGACGACGACGATTTTTTCGGGGACGATGAGTCTGGGGAATGGAAAAGCGAATCGGGCTGGGACGACGATCTGCTGTTTAGAGGAAATGGTTCGGGCGGCTGGGAAAGCGACGATCTCTTACCGGGGGATGAGGAGGACGATGATTTCGAAATTCCTTTTTAATGGCTTTGCGGGGCGCTCGCCGCTGGATTTCCTACGGATGATTTGCGACGAAAGAGGAAATCGGTTCGAATTCACTTCGTACCTGAGCAGTCTCTTTTTAATGCCCCCTGTATATTTCATTTTTTTAAAAAAAAAATAAAAAGAGCTAAGGGAAGTCGCGAAAATCATTTTTTCCCTTTTTTAAAAAACTCTCTCCTTTGGATTATTCGGAAAAAAACTTTTGGGACTGCGACAAAACCTGCGTTTCCATTATT
>CAZXQI010000058.1:0-8600 GCA_964643005.1 uncultured Saprospiraceae bacterium
GTTGGGAGATTAATCTGACGACTGAGCAATTTTGAATGGTTAAATGGTTTGAGTTAAAAGGTAGTACTTGTGATTTTTTTTTAGTGAGAATTTCTCCAGAGTTTTCATAACATCAGTCGGGCGATTTCTCCAAAGAGCGGGGCGCAATTAGCCTTCGCTCTTTTTTTTGCCCATAATCCTCGCCCGCATCTGCCAAAATCCAAATTGGCGCCCTTACTTTGCACACTCAATATGAATTTCCAAATTGGAATGTACTGGGAAAACGACAGGCGCTGAACGCTCTGGTTCCACTCCCAAACGGGGACGGGAAATGTGAGAGAAAGAATTAAACTGCATTTCTTTTAAAAAAAATCTTTTTGAAAACCGAGGCCTTCCGCTATGATAAAAGCCACCGACATACATAAATCTTACGGCGACCTTCACGTCCTCAAAGGAGTGAACCTTGAAATCAGCCAGGGCGAGATCGTCTGCATCATTGGAAAGTCCGGCGCAGGGAAAAGCACTCTGTTGCACATCCTCGGTACCTTAGACGTCGCCGACAAGGGTCGGGTCGTTCTGGACGGCACGGAAGTCTCCCGGCTAAAAGTCAAAGATCTGGCACATTTCCGCAATCGTCGCATAGGCTTTGTTTTCCAGTTTCACCACCTGCTACCGGAATTTACCGCTCTCGAAAACGTTTGCATCCCCGCCTATATTCGGGGAGAAACTGAGTCCAATGCCATCAAACGGGGAAAAGAACTACTCGACTACCTGGGTCTCTCAGAGCGCCTCGCCCACAAACCCGCTCAACTTTCCGGCGGCGAACAGCAAAGGGTAGCCGTGGCCAGGGCTTTGATGAACCAGCCCGCTGTCGTCTTTGCCGACGAGCCTTCCGGCAACCTCGACTCCGCTTCTTCCCAGGAATTGCACCAACTGATTTTTAAACTACGCCAGGACTTTAATCAGACCTTCCTCATCGTCACCCACAACAAAGAACTGGCGAGCATGAGCGACCGAACCATAGAAATGAGGGATGGGTTAGTGTTGGGATGATTATCCTTCCAAAAGATTTTGAAATGCAAAAGCCAGACTCCGCCTTCTTACACTGCCCGAATGACGTCGTACTGCGTCAGCACGTGTAGTTCGCCGGCGGTATCTTTGGCCACGACGGCCTGAATTTCCTTGTTCAAATACTTGCTCAACTGGCGGAATGGAAGCTCCTCATCCACTAAGGGGAAAGGCTTGCCCATCACGTGCGATACCGACTCCTCAGAGTGCTGGAGCGGGTTTTCCAACAGGAATTTCAACACCTCTGTTTCGGTCACTGAACCCACCATTTCTCCGTTTTCCAAAACCGGCATTTGAGAAATATCGTGTTCCTTCATCATTTTGAAAGCCTGTCGCACGGAATCCGACGAGTTGACAGACAGGAAGCGCTTATCCTGCTTTAGAGCTATTAAGTCCCTGACTTTCAATTCCGTATCTAAGAAGCCCCTCTCCCGCATCCATTCGTCGTTGTAAATCTTGCCCACGTAGCGACTGCCGTGGTCGTGGAAGACCACCACGACGACATCGTCTTTGCTCAGGCGGTTTTTTAGTTGGAGCAGACCTGCGACGGCGCTGCCGGCGGAATAACCTAAGAGGATGCCTTCTTCCCTTGCCAGGCGCCGACACATAACGGCGCCATCCTTATCCGTCACTTTTTCAAAATGGTCAATGGCGGAGAAATCGTAATTCTTGGGGATGATATCTTCGCCAATGCCCTCCGTGATATAGGGATAAATTTCCTTTGGGTCTATCGTTCCCGTCTCGTGAAATTTTTTGAGCGCCGAACCGAAAGTGTCAATAGCCCAAACCTGAATATTGGGATTTTTTTCTTTTAAAAATCGCCCCACGCCGGTCACCGTCCCGCCCGTGCCGGCGCCGATGACGACGTGCGTCACTTTGCCTTCTGTCTGTTCCCAGATTTCCGGCCCTGTTGTTTCGTAGTGAGCCTGCCGATTGGCTAAGTTGTCGTACTGATTGAACCAATACGAATTGGGGATTTCCTGGCTCAGCCGCTCGGCGACGGCGTAGTAAGAGCGCGGGTCGTCGGCCTCGACATTGGTGGGACAGACGACCACCTCGGCGCCGAGCGCCCGCAGCAAATCCATTTTCTCTTTGGATTGCTTATCGTTGGTGGTGAAAATGCAGCGATAGCCCTTCACGCAGGCGGCAATGGCCAGACCCATCCCCGTGTTGCCGCTCGTACATTCGATGATGGTTCCTCCGGGTTTGATTTTTCCTTCCTGCTCCGCCACTTCCAGCATCCTGAGCGCCATGCGGTCTTTGATGGAATGACCTGGGTTGAAGGTTTCGATTTTTCCTAAAACCAATGCGGGTACATCCGCCACGACTTTATTCAACTTCACTAAAGGCGTATGGCCAATGGTTTCTAAAATATTTTGGTGATACATGTTTAAATTTTTTTTGTAAAAACTCTCTGTCAGCCCTCGCCGCTTTTCATTTTTTATTAAAGAAATGTCTCGTTTGGACTTTAATAATTTTTGCCTGAAACGGTTTTGGGTGGGCGAAGTTACGGCTTAGCCTCCGTTTTATTCCGATGAATACCCTTAAACCCCGGCGCCCTGATTATTTCAACCGGCCAGGCGGCTCTAAGCCATCAAATCTTTCCAGGCCGGCAGCCTTTCAAACCATTTAAACTCTTCTTGTAAATTCAGGCACTTTGCTACATTTGCGAATGCACTCAGAGCGCCATGCCTGAGTCTTTTTAAATCACGGAAAATCAGCCTTTTCAATGGTACTTGTCCTATACGTTACACCTAATTATACGGAAACCGCCGTGCGGTTTATAGATAAAATGGCCAGCATTCCCAACATCCGATTTGCAATGATTAGCCAGGAGCCGGTCGAGTGGCTCCAATTAGAACTGCGGGCCAAAATTCCCATTTTTGCCAGGGTGAGCGACGCTTTTGACGCCACCCGGATTTACGACGCCGCCAAATATATTTTCGAGCACCACGGCCCGATTCATCGCATCATCGGCGCCTCCGAGCAGGTGCAGCTTCCGGTAGCGCAGGTGCGGGACGCTCTCGGCATCGAGGGGATGGGCTATGAGACCATGCTCAACTTTAGAGACAAGTCCCGCATGAAAGACAAGCTGCGAGCTGCGGGTCTGCCCTGTGCCCGGCATGCGTTGGCCGCTACTGAAGAAGAGGCGATGGCCTTTGCCAAAAAGAATGGCTATCCCATCGTCGTAAAGCCGCCAGACGGCGCCGCCTCTCAATCCACTTTCAAAGTTTCCAATGCCTGGGAATTAAAAGCTGCACTGGCCAAGATCCAGCCGGACGCCGATTCGCCCGCTCTATTGGAGGAATTCATCCTCGGCGACGAACATTCTTTCGACACCTTTAGTCTGGACGGAACGCCTCTTTTCCATTCGCTGAATCACTACTACCCGAATCCATTGGAGGTGATGCGGGAACCCTGGATTCAATGGCAGGTGCTCCTTCCCCGAGAAGTGGAAGATCCCAAATACAACGATATCCGGAGCGCTGGTTTCAAAGCGCTCAATGTGCTGGGAATGCAAACCGGCCTTACCCACTTAGAGTGGTTTCGCCGCAAAGATGGGAGCATCGCCATTTCCGAAGTAGCGGCTCGCCCGCCGGGCGCCCAGTTCACCACCCTCATCTCCCGAGCTAACGATATTGACTGCGTAACGACCTGGGCAAGGCTGATGATCTTCAATGAATTCAGAGTCCCGGAAAGGAAATACGCCGTTGGCGCCGCCTACCTGCGGGGATTGGGCGAGGGCAGGGTGATAGGCGTGCATGGCTTGGAGGAAGTCAATTTGGCGGTTGGCCACCTGTTTACCGATGTCCGCATCCCCCGCATCGGTCAGGAAAAAGGATCAACCTACGAGGGCGAAGGCTTTATCATCTTGCGGCATCCGGAGACGGAAGTGGTGCGGGAGGCTTTGGCGAAAGTCGTCTCGACCGTAAGGGTAGTCTTGGGCTGACAACTTACTGACGAAAGTCGCATACAAAGTTGAAAGTCCCTCAGTTTGCAAGCTAAGAACATTTGAAAAAAACTAAAATAAACCATACCATGCTTCAGCATCCCATCACTGTATTATGTCTTGCCGGCGATTTGAAAGGCCAGCGTTTTATGATCGAATGTAAAAACCAGGGCGCCAGGGTTTTTGTGCTCACCCGCCAAGCCTTTCAGAATAGCCCTGAATGGCCTAAGGAAGCTGTTGACCAGTTCTTCTATATGCCTACCCTGACCAACAGAGAGCACGTCATCAACGCAGTCAGCTATCTGGCTCGCACGGAATACATTGACCGCATCGTGCCGATGGACGACTTCGACGTGGAAGTCGCCGCCTGGCTGAGGGAGCACCTGCGCACCCCCGGCATGGGCGAGACGACGAGCAACTACTTCCGCGACAAACTCGCCATGCGCATTGCCGTAGCGGAAAAGGGTATCCGAGAACCCGCCTTCACGCCCATTTTCCATCGGGCGGAGATTCAGAACTTCCTGCAAAATATTCCTGCGCCCTGGGTGCTCAAACCCCGCTCACAGGGCGGAGCGGCGGGCATCAAAAAATTCCATCAGGCTCAGGATGTCTGGAACCAGCTTGACAAGCTCGGCGACGAGCAGTCGCACTATCTTTTGGAACAGTTCATCCCCGGAGATATCTATCACGTGGACGCCATCACCTCGGAGGAACAGTTTTGCTTCGAAGAGGTCAGCCGATACGGAAAGCCGCCGTTGGAAATCATCCAGGAGGGCGGCATTTTTATGACCAGCCTACAGGATCGCAAAGGCAGGGATGCCAAAGAATTGAAAAAATTGGGACGCGAAATCCTCAAGACATTCGGCTTTAAGCGGGGAGTGTCCCACACAGAATTTATCAAGAGCCATGCTGACGGCCAGTTTTACTTCCTCGAAACTGCCGCCAGAGTCGGAGGCGCCTTCATCGCCGATATGGTTGAAAAAGGAACGGGTATCAACCTCTGGACGGAATGGGCTAAAATTGAAATTGCCGGCGGCAAACAAGCCTACGTCTTACCCGACCGCCAGCAAAATTATTCCGGCATTGTCCTCTGCCTCGCCCGCCAGGAATGGCCTGACCTGTCGGCCTACGACGACCCGGAAATCGTTTTTAGAATCAACAAGAAAAATCACGCCGGCCTGATACTGGCTTCCCCTGATTCTAAGCGCCTCCAGGAGTTGCTCGACAGCTATAGCCGGCGATTCACTGAGGACTTCCTGACCGCAGCGCCGCAATACGACCGGATTGACCGATAGGAGAGCCTTTTGGAGAATATTATCTATGGAGGGAAATCGGGAATAAATTCGGACTGATTTTCTCCTTCGTCAAAATTCATCTGCGGGAAAGCGCCCTAAGACAGACGATTGAGAATTGCCCGAAAATTAAAAGCTTAAACCTTCCAAAATCTCAGGAGCAGCGCCTCTCCTGCCAGAGCCAGCAGGGCAAGTACAATACACCATTTCCACAAGATGACGCCCCGACTCCGGTCGGCGATTACTTCTTCAAAATTGGCGGCGGCGCTGCCGCTGAGAACGCTGACGTTTGGGCCGGCTTTTTCCTTTAATTGCCCGGCGCTGAAGTAGGCGAGATTGGACTCCCGGCGGTCGTAGTTGAAGGCGAATCTGGCTAAGAGGCTGTCTGCGCTGAGGAACAAGTCGTAATAGCCCGCTTCTATGATTTGATTCTGGACGCCGAGAAAAACTTTGGAGGCTACGATGCGCTGCTGGGGGATGAACTCCTCTTCTTTGCCCCGCAGCTTATAGACGCTTTCCCCACCTCGCACCACATTATCCGCTTCAATGGTTTCGTCTCTGCCAATGGTGTAGGCGATGGGGCGATTGCGGGCGCTGGAGATAGCCATTTTGTAGAGCATGGGAATGAAAATTTCTCCGCTGTGCCCCAGGTTGCTGTACGGATCTTCAATGGGCGCTGCACAGAGGTAGAGGATGCCCTGCCCACTTTTATATTTTCCTAAAAAAGTGCTGCCATCCCGATAAGTGAGCAATTTCTCCTCGCCCCGGCTGGCCTGCGCACTGAGGCGGTAGTTGCCCTTAGTGATCGGCAGTTTCAGGTTAGCTGATTTATTTTCAAAAACGTCTTTGAACACAAACTCATCCGTATTTACCTCGGCGATATTGCGCTCCTGCTGCTCGAAATTCAGCAGCTCATTGGCCGGTATTTCGGCTAAGAAACTGTTGTAGGTAGCGATGTTGGCATTGGCCGAAGGGAAGACCAGCGCATTGCCGCCGTTGTGGACGTATTGCTGTAGCTCCTGCGCCAGTCCGCTGGAAATCGATACCAGCCCATTGCAGATAATCAACTGGTAGGACGGAAAACTGGAGTAGTCGAGTTGTCTGCTCATCTGGTTGCTTACCCGAAAGTAGCTGATGCCCTTGAAGGCGGCATCCAGAAAAGCATCGGGCTGCTCCTCGTTGATGATTAACACGTTGATGACTTCCGCCACATTGTAGGTAAAAAAGTAACGGTCGTCAAACTGCACCGGATAGTCGGTGATGGCCAGTTCTCCCTCGTGCCAGCCCGGAGACTGTATGCTGATATTGACCGTGTCCGTCACGGAACTATTGGCCGGTATGGATAGCTCGCCGACGGGCTTTGTCTCTCCGTCGTAGCGGACGGTGAGGCGTAGGTTTTCGGCGCTCTCATTGCTCCAGTTTTTTATTTTGACGATTAGGGAATTGGGCTGGCTGAGCATCTGCACGGGCGCCTCAAACCAGGCGCTGTCAATGCTGACGTTTTTCTCCTGAACAGCCTGAAGCGGCACGAGATTCACCGTGAGCAGCGTGTCGGCAAAGCGCTCCAGGTCGCTGACGTTCTCCTGAAAGTCGGAGATGACATAGGAAACTTTGTTTGTATTTTTTCCCGTCCCCAGAACCTGCTGCTGGCGGGCGAGCACCTGGGAAAGCGTGCGCACGGCGGGCGATATTTTGATTTCTTCTACTAAGCCGATGGCTTCCTCCTTGCTGACTAAGCGCTGATGCCTGCCGTCAAAATCATTGGTCAAAACCTGGAAGCGGTCTTCGATGCTATAGGCGGAGATGATTTCCTTAGCCCGCTGTTTGGCCTTTTCCACTAAGGGCGCCTCCTCGCTCAAAGCGCTCATACTAAATGAGTTGTCCACGAAGACGCTCACCGCATTTTCACCTTGCTTCACCTCTACGTCCTGTGGGATGAATGGCTGTGCAAATGCCAGCACCAAAAAGAGAACGGCCAGACAGCGCATCAACAGCACCAATAGATTGCGCAGTTTCTGACGGGCGCTGGACTCGTCTTTTACTTCTTTTAAAAAACGGACATTGGTGAAATAGACCTTCTTAAACCTTCTGAAATAAAAAAGGTGGATGATGATAGGAATGGCCAGCGCCGCTAAAGCAAAAAGGAATGTGGGATATAAAAACTGCATGTTATTATTTTGAAGCTTCGCCTGTTCGCGTTTTCCCCCGGGCGACGGGGCGTGTTATTTCTAATGAATATTTTTCTTTTTTTTAAAAAAAACCTCCCGCACGGCGTCCCTTTCGGGGAATGTCTTTGGGTAAAAAGGCGAAGTTTTTTTTGCCAAAGTTAATTTTACGCTTCAGCCCTGATTTTGTTGTAAGGCGGCGAAATTAAGACATAAAAATCCCACTTGACAATCTGTTGAAAATCCCTACCTTAGCGATGCCTCTTCCCGGAAGGGCATTTAAGGGGAGCAGGCATTGATTCTAAATTCGGGAAAACTGTTGGTTTCAATTTTTTTCCGCAACTTTTATCAAATAAAAAATGAAAACCATGAGGCGCTTATTTTACTCCGTAATTCTGGCATTAGTTGCCATCTCTTTTACTCAATGTACTGCCGCTAAAAAACTCAGGCAGGCGGAAATCAACAAAGAAACTATTCGCTTGTGGTTCGAGGAGGGCTGGAATAACCAGCATAACGAGGAGCTAATCGAACGGGTATTTCACCCAAACTGGGCCGACGACAATCCTCTGCGCCCCGACCAGTCCACCGGCTTCGAGGGCATGAGAGAACTTGTCCATTTTTACTACGAGGCTTTCCCTGATGCCCATTTCACCATCACCCACCTCTTTGCCGATGATACTCACGCCGCCATCCGTTACGAAGTGGAGGCCACCCACGAAGGCGAGGCCTTTGGCATACCACCCACCCATAAAAAATTTACCTCTACCGGCCTCGTCATCTACGATATGAGAGACGGCAAAATCTACCGCAGTTGGCAGGAACTCGACCTGATGGGAATTATTAACCAGTTGCGGCAGTAGCGCTCCAATCAGCGACCTTGCTCCGAATGCACGCATAAACGCATCACAGCTATCCGTGCATTCGCAGCAACTCAATTCTCAGCATGTAAAGCCGGTCGCAAAATAAGGATGGAAAGGTTCTTTCCCAATGCCCTGCTTCGAAGCAAGTCGCCCTTCGGAAAATTTTCAAACGCTATTTTTTTAAAAAAATAAGTTCCCGTCAAAAGGGAGAATTTCTTCAAAGGGATACTCCTCCAAAGGGTAATTTTTACAAAAATAATTTCCACTGGATTCTCTGAAAGGAGTT
>CAZXQI010000058.1:8610-14985 GCA_964643005.1 uncultured Saprospiraceae bacterium
GGTCTTATTGGTAAATACGAATTTCACACCTTCTTTTAAACTTTGAAAAATTGGAATCAGCGAGGGGGCGACTTTTTTGCGCCGACTGATTTGTCCAATGGGTTTCTACTAATACTCTGCTTCCGACCAGAACGCCCGCCAAAATATTTTCACATGCGCCCATAGATTCGGCCAGAAGCCGTAGTGCTTTTTTAACACCTGATAGCGGTCGAGGAGAGACTGGCGATGCCGTTGTTTGGAAAGCCCGCCGATGAGGTACTCTGCCAAAACGAGCTGGGTGTTTGCGTTTTTCCTGCTCTTTTTCAGGACTTCTATTACCCAGTCAATATCGGCGGCCAGATTGTTGTCCATGAAAAATGGAGCGACAGACCTTCGGGGGATGAAAGCCTGATGGCTGACCGTCATGCCCATGCGCAGGCTGTCGGGGTTCAGGTTTTCGGGGAGCTGTTGGGTAGTCAGCCGGCTGCGGGTCCCCAAATGCCTGCGGGTGAAGCTGACCAACATGACTTCGCCGTAAAGGACGTCCGTTTCGGGAGTGCAATGCAGCATCATTTTTTCTACCGTTTGCGCCTCCAGCAGCCGGTCGCCGGCATTGAGAAACCAGACGAAGTCGCCGGTCGCCAATCGCAGGCCTTTGTTCATGGCGTCGTAAAGCCCTTTATCCGGCTCGCTGATATGTCGGAAGATTTTGGCGTTCAACAGTCGCTCGTTTCCCGCCTCCATCAATTGAATGATGAGTCCGGAATAGTCGGTAGAAGCGCCGTCTATGACGAGGTACTCAATATGCGGGTAGGTTTGGGCTAGCACGCTGCGAATAGTGCCTTCCAACAGATAGCCGCTGTTGAAATTGACGGTGATGATAGTTAGCAGTGGCGGTCGTAGCATGGTGAAAATTTTCTCTTTGAGGGATTTTTTTCTTCTTTGGTGAAGATGCTCCTGGCTCATCCGAAGCCTTTTCAGCCGCCGAAGGGATCAGGGGAGGCTGGCGCGCTGAGGGGAAGCTTTTCTTCCCCGGCATTTCTCTCTCAAAATCCAATCCCAAACATCCAGCATATCATGCTCACGATGATGACCATCAGCCCCAGATTCAGGGGAATACCGACTCTCAAATAGTCGGTGAATTTATACCCGCCGGGGCCATAGACCATGAGATTGGTTTGGTAGCCGATGGGGGTGGAGAAGTCGAGACTGGCGGCAAAGGTAACGGCCATGACGAAAGGGGCGACGTTCATATCGAAAATCAATGCGGTGGCGATGGAGATGGGGTAGGCGATGGTGGCGGCGGCGGCATTGGAGATGAATCCCGTCAAAATATTCGTCATCAGATACAGGCCGACTAAAGTACCCACTATTCCAAACTGACCAAACCAGTCGTTCATGGTTAGTGCGATGGTTTCTGCCAGGCCGGAGTTTTTGATGGCTTTGCCCAGGCCGATGGAAAAGGCCAGCACCAAAATCAAATCCACGTCGAGCGCGCGTTGGATAGCGTTGAAATTGGTGACCTTCAGCAGGTAGAAAAAGCCGGCGAGCCAGAGGCAAAGGGTGAAAAGGTTGAGCAGGCCGGCGGTATTCAGCGCCAGCACCAACAGGAAGCTGCCTCCGACAGCCCAGGATTTCCAGCCACCGATGCGGCGGTCTTGAGAGACTTTTGAAATGATATGAAAATCTGCGGTGCCCTGCAATTTATTCATGGAGTCCGGCCCCGCCAGCACCATGAGCACATCGCCGGGGGAAATGACCGCCTCGTTTACGTCGGTCAGAATATGTTCCTTTTCCCGATGGATGGCCACGATATTTCCGCCGTACACGCTGCGGAACTGCGTTTCCTTCAGCGTTTTGTTGGCTAAGGAAGAGTTGTAAGAGACCACGATTTCTAAAAGGTCGAGATCCTGGTCGGGATCGTAAGCGCTCATTTGGGGGATCTTCACGCCGGCGGTTCCGGTGAGCAATTTGTTGATGGCGTCGCGATTGCCCTTGAGGAGAATCCGATTTCCGTAATGGAGAATTTGATCCGGTTCCACCGGACTGACGACCTTGTCTCCGACGTGAAGCGTCAGCAATTGGATCTTTTGAAAAAACTGAATGGATTCGAGTAGCGTGCTGCCGTGCAGGGGAGAGTCCTTCTGGATGACCACCTCTGCGAGAAAGGTCTTGCTCTCCTCAATAGTCACCTGCATGGGGTCTTTTTTATCGGGCAAAAGTTTGTTTCCAATCAACACCATGTAAAGCCATACTACTAATGTGGCCACAATCCCTATTGGGGCAAAGGCGAATAAGGAGAAGGGCTGATGATGGTCGTCTTCCAGTAAGCCGTTGACAATCAGGTTGGTGGACGTTCCGATGACGGTGATCATCCCGCCCGCAATGGTGGCGTAAGATAGTGGGATGAGGAGCTTGGAGGGAGAGATGTTATTTTTTTTTCCCCAATTGTAGAGATAGGGAATCAGCATGGCCACTAAGGGCGTGTTGTTCATGAAGGCGGAAGCTCCTCCCACGGTGAGCATCATCTGGCTCATAAAGCTGCGGTAGCTGCGGGCGTATTTGAAAATGCGGTCAAAAAGGGCGGGAATGATGGTCGTCTGGTTGATGACGTTGCCGATGATTAGCAGCAGGACCACCGTCGCAATTTGGGAATTGGAAAAACCGCTGATCATCTCATCGGGTGAAATGATGCCCAAACTCGTCAGAGAAAGCATGGCCAGAAAAAACAGCATGGACGGCCGCCAGACTTCACGGATTAGACCTCCAACCAGCGCAAGTAGGATGAAGGCGGTAAACCATTGTTGGGCGATTTCGTGCATGCGGCCGATTTATTTTTTGCAAATAAAAAGAGAATGTTGGGAGAATCTGGATAAATCTCGAAAGACTGCTAAAGGGACGGGAATAATTTCCCGAAAAACTATCTTTGCCCAAATCAACATTCAATCCGGTCAATCATGAAAAAGCTGAATCTCTTATTCCTGGGCCTGTTCGCCGTTCTTATTTGTCTTCCAAATTTAAATGCACAGGAAACCTTTCCCCGCAATAGCGTCGCCGACAGTCGGGACGGACTGTACGCCTTCACCAATGCGACCATTTATAAAAGCTGGAATGAAAAGATAGAAAATGCCACGCTGGTTATTCGCAAGGGAAAAATTGAAGCCATAGGGCAGGGGATCGCCGTGCCGAAAGACGCCGTCGTCATTGACGCCAGAGGCAAGACGATTTATCCCTCTTTTGTCGAGGTACATTCCAATTATGGTTTAGTGGAAGAGCGCGCGGGAGGAGCGCCGGCGGGAAATCCCATGGCGAGAGGACAGCAGTTGTTGACGGCAAAGGCCGGCGCCTATTCCTGGAACCAGGCCTTAAAGTCTGAATATCAGGCTTTTGAAAATTTCAAAGTCAATGACAAGACGGCTGCCGACTTCCGGAAGGCGGGCTATGGCGCCGTGCTAGCCAATGGCATGGACGGCATTGACAGGGGCGCGTCTGTGCTGGTCACGCTGTCCAATGAACGCGAGCACGAGGTCATTATAAAAGAGCGGGCGGGACACCATCTCTCTTTCCGCAAAGGCAGCTCCACGCAGAGTTATCCTGGCTCGCTCATGGGCGCCATCGCCCTGCTGCGGCAGACCTACTTAGACGGCCAATGGTATAAGACTGTGGGCAGACAGGAGGAGGTGAATATTTCCCTGGAAGCCTGGAACAAGGCTCTCGAACTGCCCCAGTTTTTTGAAGCGAGCGACAAACTCGACGTCCTGCGCGCCGCCAAAATCGGAAAGGAGTTCGGCATTACCTATATAATAAAAGGCGCTGGCGATGAGTACCAGCGCTTAGATGAAATCAAAGCTGCGGGCAGCCCGCTGATTTTGCCCCTCAATTTTCCCGCTGCTTACGATGTGGAAGACCCCTACGACGCCTTGTCCGTTTCGCTGGAGCAAATGAAGCACTGGGAACTGGCGCCCACCAATCCGGGTCGGGTCGCAGCAGCAGGGATTCCCTTTGCCTTCACGACCGACGGGTTGCAGTCAAAAGCCGAAATGTCAGGCAGGGTTCGCAAGGCCATTGAAAACGGCCTCTCCGAACAGGAGGCTCTCAAAGCCCTCACCTGGACGCCGGCTGGATTTTGCAACGCCCTCAACGAGGTGGGAAGTTTAGACAGGGGCAAACTGGCCAGCTTCATCATTACCAATGGAAATATTTTTGATGAAAAAACGAAGATCTACCACAACTGGATAAAAGGTAAACCCTTCATTTTCAAAGAACTCGACTCGCCCGAACTCGCCGGAGCTTACACACTCAGGTTTGGAGATATGGCTTATAAAATGGAAGTGAAGGAAGAGGGCGACGGCTTTAGCATGGCGATCAAAACTGCCGATACGTCCGAAATAAAAGTCAACCACAAGCTCAATGGCGAGCGCATCACCCTTACTTTCAAACAGCAGGGGGCGGAAGAAACGACCCGCCTTTCCGGCACGGTCGGCAGGGGCGCCTGGTCGGGAACCGGGCAGGAGGGCAACGGCAACTGGATTAGCTGGGGCGCCAGACGCACCGGCGAGGTTCAGCCCGACACCGCAGCTTCCGGCAGGAAAGGTCGCATGGACGGCAGGAGCGCCGACGACAAAGCCATAGAAAGTAAGGTGGGAGAAGTGATTTACCCCTTTACCTCCTTTGGTTGGTCGAAACAGCCTCAGCAGCAAACCTACCTGTTGAAAAACGCCACCGTCTGGACCAACGAACGGGAAGGCATTTTGGAAAATGCCGACGTGCTCATTCAAAATGGAAAGATAGCCAAAGTGGGGACGGGGCTGAAACAGGACGGCGCCATCGTCGTGGACGCCACGGGCAAATACGTAACCCCGGGCATCATTGACGAGCACTCCCACATTGCCCTGACGAGGGGCGTCAACGAGGGCACGCAGGCCAGCAGCGCCGAGGTGAGCACGGAAGACGTGTTGGACAGTGAGAGCGTTGAAATATATCGCCAGTTGAGCGGAGGGGTGACGACCTCGCACATTCTGCACGGCTCGGCCAATCCCATTGGCGGGAGGAGCGCGCTCATTAAACTCCGCTGGGGCTATTCCCCTGAAGGCCTGAAATTCCAGGGAGCGGATCCTTTTATCAAATTTGCCCTGGGCGAAAACGTCAAGCAGAGCAACTGGACGAATGCAGGCAATCGCTTCCCGCAGACCCGCATGGGCGTGGAGCAGGTGTTCGTTGATTATTTCAATGAGGCTAAACACTACGGAGAGCTGAAGAAACAGGGCAGACCCTACCGCAAAGACCTCGAACTCGAAACCCTGCTCGAGATTCTCGAAAACAAACGGTTCATCACCTGCCACAGCTATCGCCAGAGCGAGATCAATATGCTCCTAAAAGTCGCCGATCGCATGGGCTTCAAAGTGAACACTTTTACCCACATTCTCGAAGGCTACAAACTGGCGGACAAAATGAAAGAGCACGGTTCGGGCGGCAGCACCTTCAGCGACTGGTGGGCCTATAAATTTGAGGTTTACGAGGCCATTCCCCACAATGCGGCCATCATGCACGAGCAGGGACTGACGGTCGCCGTCAATTCCGACGACGCCGAAATGGCTCGCCGCCTCAACCAGGAGGCCGGCAAGGCCGTGCGATTTGGGGGCGTATCGGAAGAGGAAGCCTTCAAATTTGTTACGCTTAATCCGGCGAAGCTGCTGCATATTGACCGGCAGACGGGCAGCCTGAAAGCGGGTAAGGATGCCGACGTCGTTATCTGGAGCGACAACCCGCTCTCCGTCTATGCCAAAGCCGAAATGACCTTTGTGGATGGTATCAAGTTTTTTGACAGGAGCGAGGAGAATCAGGTTCGGCAAAACCTTGCTGCCGAGCGCAATCGCCTCATCCAGAAAATGCTATCCGTCAAGAAAGAAGGAGGAAAGACCCAGCGCCCCAACTGGCGCCCGGAGCGGGAATACCATTGCGACAGCATGGAGGATGAGGGTTGAGGGGCTCTGGTTGCCGTTTGGTTTCGGGTCTTGATGAATAAGAGAATTTTGAAAAAAATGAAAGTGGGCGAGGGCTGCCTGTTTCCCTCTCTCAACTCATTGATGCGATTTAGTATTTTTAAAAATTAAAGCGGGCAGGCTGAAAGTCTGGCGTCAGTTTTTACATTTTACACTTAGCTTTCATTTCATTTTTTTTAAAAAAAATGCCCGACAGGGCGGGGGAGGAGGGAACTGCCAGTTAAAACCCTCTAATCCTTCCAATAAAAAAAGCGAAGACTCCGGGGTATTAAAAACCTCGCAATCGTCTTCGCTTTTTTGTTTCCTGTTATTATCTCAGAAAGAAACACAGGCAGGTGTTGAATTAAGCCCTTATTTCTTTCTGGAAGAAAAGACAGAGCCGATGTACTCTCTG
>CAZXQI010000058.1:14995-21745 GCA_964643005.1 uncultured Saprospiraceae bacterium
ATTTTCCACGGAAATATTTTTTGGACATTCAGCTTCGCAGGCGGAAATGTTGGAGCACATGCCGAAGCCTTCCAAATCCATCTGGCGAACCATTTCCTTTGCCCGCTCTTTGGCCTCGACTTTTCCCTGAGGAAGCCGGGCCAGGTGAGAGACTTTGGCGCCGACAAATAGCATAGCCGAACCGTTGGGACAGGCAGCCACGCAGGCGCCGCAACCGATACAGGTAGCGGAATCGAATGCCTCGGAGGCGGTATCCTTGCCGACGGGGATGGCGTTCCCGTCGGGCGCCTGGCCGGTATCCACGGAGACGTAGCCTCCCGCCTGAATGATTCGGTCGAAGGCCGAGCGATCCACCACTAAGTCCCGAACGACGGGGAAGGCTCTGGATCTGAAAGGCTCTATGGTAATTGTTTCGCCGTCGTGGAAGTGCCGCATGTGCAGTTGGCAGGTCGTCGTGCCGTGCATAGGTCCGTGCGGGTAGCCGTTGATGACCATGCTACAGGCGCCGCAGATGCCCTCCCGGCAATCGTGGTCGAAGTAAACCGGTTCTTTTTGCTGGCTGACCAATTCCTCATTGAGCACGTCCAGCATTTCGAGAAAGGACATGTGCTCGTTGGCCGTCACCTGGTGGGTTTCAAAATGACCTTTATCCTGAGCGTTTTTTTGTCTCCAAATTTTTAATGTTAATTTCATCGCTGGTATTGATTTTACAGGCTGTGTAAATTCTTTTTGAAAAATGTGTTGCAACTCTCTGACAATCAGCTTTTACAACTTGCCAACACCGAATTGTGCGCCAGCCCCGTTTGCGGTCTGATAAAAATTATTGCTGCTCTGTGGTTTACTTGTAGCTTCTGGCTTTCACCTCTATCGCTTCGAATTCCAAAGGCTCTTTGTGCAGGACGGGTTCCTTGTCGAGGTCCATCCATTCCCAGGCGGAGACGAAAGTGAAATTGGCGTCGTCTCTGTCGGCCTCGCCTTCGGGAGTCTGGTATTCTTCGCGGAAGTGCCCTCCGCAGCTTTCGTTGCGATTCAGCGCATCTATGCAGATCAGTTCGCCGAGTTCCATGAAATCGGATACGCGGTTTACCTTTTCCAATTCGGGATTGTACTCATCCATAGCTCCGGGCACAAAGACGTCGCGGTGGAATTCTTCCCTCAGCTCGCGGATCAGCCGGATGCCTTCTTTCAAGCCCTCTGCATTGCGGGCCATGCCGCAGTGATCCCACATGATTTTCCCGAGCTGGCGGTGGAAATGCTCTGCCGATTTTTTGCCTTTGTTGTTCAGGAAGCCGAGCAGGCGGCTCCGAACGGCCTCTTCCGCTTCGGCAAATTCCGGCGAGTCCGTGCCGATCTTTCCCGTGCGGATTTCCCTGGCGAGGAAAGTGCCAATGGTGTAGGGAATCACGAAATAGCCGTCTGCCAGCCCCTGCATGAGCGCAGAAGCGCCGAGGCGGTTGGCGCCGTGGTCGCTGAAGTTGCACTCGCCCAGGGCGAACAGCCCCTGGATATTTGTCTGTAGATTGTAGTCCACCCAGAGGCCGCCCATCGTGTAGTGGACTGCCGGGTAGATTTTCATCGGCGTTTCGTAAGGATTCTCGCCGGTGATCTTTTCATACATTTCAAACAGGTTCCCGTATTTCTCAGCAATGACTTCCCTGCCGAGGCGGGTGATGGTCTTTGTATCCGGTTGGTGGATATTGTGAGCGTGGGCTTTGGATCTGCCATAGCGCTCGATGGCCGATGCAAAATCCAGGAACACGCCCAATCCGGTCGGGACGATGCCATGCCCTTTGTCGCATTCCACTTTGGCAGCCCTCGAAGCCACGTCTCGCGGGACTAAGTTTCCAAAAGCCGGGTAGCGACGCTCTAAGTAATAGTCCCTGTTTTCTACCGGAATATCCTTTGCCTTGAGCCTTCCTTCGCGAACAGCCGCTGCGTCTTCCTTGCTTTTTGGCACCCAGACCCGTCCGTCATTTCGCAGACTTTCGGACATGAGGGTCAGCTTGGATTGGTAGTCGCCGTACTGAGGGATGCAGGTCGGGTGGATTTGCGTATAGCACGGGTTGGCCATCAGCGCCCCTTTGCGAACAGCCCGCCAGGCTGCCGTTGCGTTGCAGTTCATGGCGTTGGTGGACAGGTAAAAGACGTTGCCATAACCGCCGGTAGCCAGAACGACGGCATGAGCGGAGAAGCGCTCCAGCTTGCCCGTGATGAGGTTGCGGGCGATGATGCCTCTTGCCTTGCCATCTACGATGACTAATTCCAGCATTTCGTGGCGGTTGAAAAGCTCCACACTGTCGAGCGCTACCTGGCGGCTCATGGCCTGATAAGCGCCGATGAGCAATTGCTGCCCCGTCTGGCCGCGCGCATAAAACGTGCGCCGCACCTGAACGCCGCCAAAGGAGCGGTTGTCTAAAGCGCCGCCGTACTCCCGCGCAAAGGGCACGCCCTGAGCTACGCACTGGTCAATGATATTGGCGCTGACCTCCGCTAAGCGATAAACATTTGCTTCCCGGCTTCTGTAGTCCCCGCCTTTGACGGTGTCGTAAAACAGGCGATAGACGCTGTCGCCGTCATTTTTATAGTTTTTGGCGGCGTTGATACCGCCCTGTGCGGCGATCGAGTGCGCCCGCCGAGGACTGTCGTGGAAGGTAAAGACCTTGACCTTGTAGCCCAGTTCGCCGAGCGAAGCGGCTGCTGAGCCGCCGGCCAGGCCGGTTCCGACGACGATTATTTCCAAATGCCGCTTGTTGTCTGGAGAAACTAAGGGCATACTGCTTTTGTACTGCGTCCACTTTTCAGCCATTTGACCAGGTGGTACTTTTCCGTTTAATTCCATAGTCGAACTATTTTATTGAATAATCGGGAACTGCCGCCTCTTGCGGACTGACAGGCGCCGACCTTCACTTCTTACACATTTTTAAAATAAAAAATAAGGGGGATGATGGCGAAACCTAAGGGAATCAGCACCGCATAGGCTTTGCTCAAAAACTGGATGACCGGCGTGTATTTCGGATGGCTCCAGCCGATGGTCTGAAAGGCCGAGTAAAAGCCATGCCATAGGTGGAAAGACACCGCCAACATGCAGAGGACGTAAAAAATCACGAAACCTAAACTCATGAAGGTTTCGGAAACTACAGAGAATAAATCCCTAACATCTCTTCCGCCGATATTTACTGTCTCTACATTTACTCCAACAGTTCCAAATTTCATGACTACCCAGAACTGGGCGAGGTGCACGATTAGGAAAATGAAGATAATCATACCCCAGAAGGCCATGTACTTCGCAAAAGTGGCGTTGGTTTGCGTAGCTCTCGTCCTGTTGACAGCATAACCCGCCTTTCCTCTGGCTGCGACATTTTGGCGCTTCAGCATGATGCCAATAACGGCGTGCAGCAGGATAAAAAAGAAATTGGCCTTGGAAATAAACTGGATGAGCGGGTTATGCCCCATGAAGTCCGCATAAATGTTGAAGGACTCCCCGCCGTCATTTTTCAGCAGTTGAAGATTGCCGACTAAGTGTACTAAGAGAAAGAGAATCAGGAAAAGCCCCGTCAGAGCCATGAGCAATTTTTTCCCGATGGAAGAAGTAAAAAAACTGAGAAACCAATTTTTCATCTCGTTTGACGATTTGTTTTGTAAACGCATGTCCTAAATTCTCGCTCTGGCAAGAGCTTAGCCCACCCGACAAATGTATTATCTTAAATGGTTTTGCCAAAAATGAATTTTGTCAGTTTTGAAAAAGCCGCCTTATTTAGAATTAGTTAAAATTCCAAAAGCAGAATGACTCCCGCAGAATTTTGGCTGGAATGGGTGGTTTGTCGTCTGTCCCGGATTGAAAAGGAATTTCCTGTCCAGGCTCCTTCGAGAGAAATTTAAACGTCTATGTCTGCCTGTCGTATATCGCAAACCTCCGCATGCAATCAGGCGTTTTTATCGGTCGTACTTTGCCCGCTAAACTGTTTCAAAGCACTCAATAAAGGTTTTTATTTCGATCATAATAATTTTCCTCGTTTCAGAGTCCATTTCTGCCAGCGTTGGCAGACTGGTGAATTTTGAAATAACTACTGCCAGTAAGCCCTTAGATTTCACACTATCCAGGTCGTTGTCATAAATTTTCTGTCTGCTCTGTTCGGACTCGCCTTCTGCATATTGAAACATCTTAATATTCTTGCGTTGGATTTTCTCAAAATAAGCTTCAGTCACCTTTTTTTTCGGCAGCTTTTTATTTCGCTTAAAGTATTCCCAAAGCAGTAAAGTGTATTTTTATAATTTCCTCCATTTCTTGTAGCGACAAATCCAGGTGATAACCCAGCAAAACAGACAGAAAAAATGGCTGTTGTTCGAATATTTCGTCTGAAATCTTATTAAGGTATTTCGCATCCATGTTGTCTATATCAGCCAGGATGCCTGGTAATTTAGCCGCTCCTTCGAAGTCCTGTGGAGTTATTTTTATGATTAAATTACTTTAGAAATTAAGATTTGGATCAGACGACCGAACATTTTGAAAAAGGCAGAAAGAAACACAGGTTGGAGTATCCAAAATCAACACTATGCCTCTTCCGGGTCAGGGTAAATCTACGCAGGCTTATTAAGCTTACGGCTTAAGAGCCGCAAAAAAAACTTAGGATTTTTAGTTCCTCTTATCCCAGGTAAACCTCTACCAACTGAAAGATTACCCTGGTGGAGCGCCGTGTGGGAAAGGAAACGCATCGCCAGGCGACTACTCGCTGCTTATTCGCTTCTTCAAAAAATAGAGATTTGCTCCACGGCCTGATGCGCCAGAACCTGCGATTTCCAAGCAAAATATGGACGGACAGTTGGGAGATAGCGATATTTACTTTCTGGCGACTGGCGTTTTGGTTGGTAAGCGCAAGAAGAGAACTCCGATGCAAGGCTACTCAGATGGGCCGAAATCCAGGCAGTTTTTATTTTCAGAGAGGAGCAGGCAATCCTGACCCCTATATGTTTCAACTTCATCTGGTTTATCACATCTGTACCTGGTATATTAAACACTAAAAATCACTCAATTTTCAAAAATGTATAGTGGTGTGGAAAAAGGGCTATTTTAAATCAAACTAAAGAAAAAGCAGATTTTGGATTCAAGTAAGAAAAACTTATTGCAACCTTTGTAAATCAATTTAAACTGAAAAGGGAATGAAGAATGTAATAGCGAAAATACAGTTGATGATAGTTCAATTCTCTTTCTTAAAAGGAGCTGCACTTACTTTTGTCTCCCTTATTTCACTTGCAATGGTGGTACTTTCCATTATTGACTTCGCCTACTATTCTTCCGCAGAAGAACAAAATCAAATTGAAGCATTTTATCAGGTCGTCCGCTTTGTTTTTCTGTTGGAAATTATCATTCAGATAATATTTAACTTTAAAAACAGGTACAGTTCTTTTAAGAAAACCATTCCGGGGATTATTCTGCTAACCACATTTTTGCCATTATTTATCCCATCTACAGACACACAAGGTTTACTGTTCCATATAGAGCAGTTCATCGACAATAAATACTACTTCACATTTGCCCTATTGTCAATAGCTTTCAGCAATCTCGGACAAGCTGTCATTGGTTTTCTCGGCAAAAAGACCAATCCGGCTTTGATAATGGCTACAAGTTTCTTTATCATCATTCTGATAGGCACTTTCTTGTTGATGTCGCCAAGAAGTGGTCTGATTCGTATCTCCTTTATAGATGCTTTATTCGTTTCCACAAGCGCGGTTTGTGTAACGGGTCTGACGCCTTTGGATATTGCCACGGCGTTTACCATCGAAGGGAAATTCATCATCCTGATGCTTATCCAAATTGGAGGCTTGGGAGTAATGACGCTGACCACTTTTTTTGCACTGTTTTTTATGGGTAATATGAAAATATCCAACCAACTAACGGTGCGAGAAATGATTGCCGGAGGCACACTACAATCGTTGTTTTCCATGTTGCTGAATATTCTTGTTTTTACTTTAATAATAGAGGGTATTGGCGCTTTTTTCATTTGGTATTCTATTCATAAGACAATGGGGATGAACTTAATGCAAGAGCTATTCTTTTCCGTTTTTCATTCTATTTCCGCATTTTGCAATGCCGGCTTTTCTACCTTGAGCGGTAACCTCGGGAATCCGCTCATTATGTTTCATCATAACCTTGTTTTTATCGTTATTTCCCTCCTTATTATTTTTGGCGGTATCGGTTTTCCTATTTTAGTCAATCTTAAAAATTTGGGCACTTACTATCTCAAACGACTTTATTTCATCCGTATCAACAAGAAAGGTTCCTTTCAGCGCATGACCCACGTTATCAATATCAACACTAAAATTGTACTAATTACCACCACCATTCTTATTTTTGGAGGAACAGCCATGATGGCGTTGTTCGAGTGGAATGGAGCTTTTGCTTTTTTACCGACCGAAGAAAAACTAATTCAATCGTTTTTCAATTCCGTAGCGACCCGCACCGCAGGATTTACAAGTATTAACCTCACGCTATTTAGTTCCTCAGCCCTCCTAATTTATATGCTCCTAATGTGGATTGGCGGGGCTGCCCAATCTACCGCAGGCGGTATCAAAGTAAATACCTTGGCAACCGCCTTTTTGGCTATGAAAGCCATTTTACGCTCTGAAAGCAGGGTTGAAATCTTTAAGCGCGAAATTGCGGGAGTTTCTGTAATGAGAGCTTTCGGGACTATCTGTGTTTCTATTATTATCCTCGCCACGGCTATGTTTATTTTGAATTTATTGGAGCCCGAT
>CAZXQI010000059.1:0-21662 GCA_964643005.1 uncultured Saprospiraceae bacterium
TCCACCCAGCCCTGTCCGAGGAAAGTCGAGCAGCAGTAAGGCTCAAAGGGCTTTTTGAAACTGCCGTCGGCCATGCGCAGATTCATGTATCCTTCTTCGGCATCCCAGATATTTCGGTAATTGTAAGAGCGGCGTTTGAAGTACCAGTAGTCGTCGGTCTTACCGAGCGCTTTGGCCATCTGGCCGACGGACCAGTCGTCGAAGGCGTATTCCAGCGTATTGGAAACAGGCCCGTAATCGTGAGGCACATAACCGTATTTCAGGTATTCCGCCAGCCAGCGATTGCCGGCCCAGCCGCCGCCCGGATGGGCGATACCCTGTTCCGTTTGCATGTGCCGGATGGCTTCGTAGGCGCGCTCTGGGTCGTAATAGCGTCGGATTCCCTTTTGGAAAGCGCTGACAATCAACTCAATTTCGTGCGAGGCCACCATGATTCCCGAATATTCTAATCCTTCCGGGCCTTTGCAGGTCCAGCCGCCTTTGTCGTAAAACTCTAACAGCGAGGCTACCCATTTGTCTGCCAGATCGGGAGTCGCCAGCGTCCAGACCTGGTTGAGGTTCCAGAAGGTATTCCAAAAAGCGTCGCCACCGTACATCGGCAGGTCGGGGTTTTTGAGTTGCTGTTCCTTTTCATACATGTCAATGTACTTCCCGTTCACGTCGCTGTAGATGGTGCGACCCACGTAAACCCGGTAGAGGTTGGTGTAGAATTTCATTTTATCTACCTCGTCTTTCCCCTCCACTTCGATGGCGCTGAGCAGTTCGTTCCAGACTTTGCGGGCGTTCAGATGCACGGCGTCGAAATCCCATCCAAAGGGTCTGGTAATTTCCGCGTCTAAGTTCAGGCGCGCCTGCTCTAAACTGACAAAGGAAATTCCCGTTTGCACCAGGAGTTGCTCTCCTTCCTCAGTTTTGAAATGGACAAAAGCCCCAAAGTCGGTGTGATCCCAGCCGCTGAATAAGCGCTCGACATTTCGCTGCACGCCGTCCCTGGTCCAGCCATTGAAAGAATAAAAAGGCTTGTTGAAGCGGATGACGAAGTAAAGCCGATACTCGTTCCAGCCCGCTCCCCGCAGGCTTTGTTGCAGGGTATAGCCCTCGATTTCCGTGTCGCTCACCCGAATGATGTGGGCGTCGTAAAGTTCCGTGCCGTACTCCGACTCAATTTGCAGGTCAATCATCACCCTGGCGCTGTCCGATTTTGGAAAAGTATAGCGCTGGAAACCCGCGCGGGTCGTCACGGTCATTTCCGCTTTGATGTTAGTGTCGTCGAGCATCACCGAGTAGTAGCCGGGCGTGGCTACCTCCGTCTCATGCCGAATGCGGGAGCGATATCCGCCGTCGGGGTCGCCTTCCTTGCCAGGCTCCACCTGTAGGAGGCCAAGCGTGGGCATCATCAGCAGCCCGTCCATCGTCCAGGAATGTATGTGACTGAAACCGGCGATGTTGTCAATCGTATATTCATAACCCGCCTTCCAGCCCTGCCGTTGGTTGTCCGGACTCAGCTTCACCATTCCAAAAGGCATTGAAGCCCCCGGAAACTGCATCCACCGGCTGTTGTGCGTCCCGACCATGCAATCTACATATTCCACCGGCTGCTTCTGCGCCTGCACTGCCCCGAGAAAAGCGCCAAATAGGAAAATGAACCCTGTCAATTTTTTCATACTAATATTCCTTTTGAAATAAATGAACCCTGCGCGCTCGACGTATTCCATCTGTCCTGACAATAATTTAAAACCTCAATCGCCTGTCTTATGTCGTAAATCTTTAAGACTGAGCCGCGTACGTTTCCCCGCTGATGGCGCAGGTTTTTCCAAACTTACCTCCAACATTCAAACTCATTATTCATCTTTCAAAAACGCATCATTTAAAAATTCACCATTCCCTTTCAATCTCTTCCAAAGTCTTTCCCTTCGTCTCCGGCGCCTGAGTCAGGACAAACAGGAAAGCGAGGGTGGACATGGCGCAGAAGACCCAGAACGTCCAGGCCGGACCTACCTTTTCGAGCAGAATGGGAAAGGACTGCGTCACGGCATAGACCGATACCCAGAGCGCGAAGGTGGCGACCGACATGGCGACGCCCCGCATTTCTATGGGGAAGATTTCGGAAATCATCACCCAGGTCACCGGTCCATAAGAAGCGGCGAAGCAGGCGATATAAAAGAGGATGGAAATGAGCAGACTGTAGCCCGTCCAGCCATTGTGGAAGGCAAAGCCGACAAAGAGCAGGCTGATGGCCATACCAGCGCCGCCGAATAGCAGCAGCTTTTTCCGGCCGATTTTATCCACAAAACCGATGGCGGCGAAGGTGAACAACACATTGACCACGCCCACGATGATTGTTTGCTGAAAGGCCGCATCCGTGCCGGAGCCGACGGCTTTGAAGATTTCCGGCGCGTAGTACATGATGGCGTTGATGCCCTGTACCTGAGAAAAAATACCCAGGACGATACCCACGAAGATGGCTTTTCTAAAGCGCCCCTGAAACAACTCTTTCAGCGAACCCTGCGCCTGGTACAGCGTGCTGTTGACTTCTTTCAAAATTTCATCGGCGCGTTCCTCTCCGTTGATGGAGGCGAAGATTTGCCAGGCATCGCTTTCTCGGCCTTCCTTAGCCAGCCAGCGGGGGCTTTCGGGTACGGTAATTAGGGCGAGGAGAAACAAAACCGAAGGGATCAGGCCGGAGGCAAACATATAGCGCCAGCCGTAGTTCACGTTCCAGGCTTCGTCGCCCATGCCCTGAATCAGCGTATTGACAAAGAAAATGATGAGGATGCCAATCACGATAGCCAGTTGGTAGTAGGACACCAATCTACCGCGAATAGATGCGGGCGCCAGTTCCGTGATATACAGGGGAGAGACCATAGAAGCGGCGCCGATACCCACTCCGCCGATGAATCGGAAGATGGCAAACTGCGTCAAGTTTTGCGGTATTGCAGACCCCAGGGCAGAAACGGCAAACAAGATAGCCGTCCAGATCAACGCCTTCTTTCGACCGAAGCGGTCGCTGAACCAGCCTGCGCCCATCGCCCCGAAAATGCAGCCTATGATGGCGCTGGAGGCCGCCCAGCCCTGCATGGCAGCCGTCAGTTCAAATTTTGTTTTTAAAAAACCGATGGCGCCGGAGATGACGGCCGTGTCGTAACCAAATAGTAAACCGCCTAATGCCGCCACGGCAGTGAGCATGTAAACCGTCCTCATGTTGATATTTTCGTTCATGCTGCCTGTTGTTTGTTATTTATTTTCCCAAAGGACGACGCACCAGTCCTTTTCCGAAAATTTTAATTCCTGACAAAAGCCTTGATCGTCGCACATTTCTGAGCTTCGCTTTCGCCGTGCGGGCGGATGGTGTATTCGCCCACCTCCGCAGGGACGATGAAGGTCTCGGCATAGTGGATGACGAACGACTCAAAGGCGCCCGTCGGACTTTCGACAATGGCTTCCCGTCCTTCCACGAGATTCAGAATGTTCACGCTTCCGTGGGTGGAGTGATGTACCTTTTCGGAAAACCAGTGCCGTCGGGTTTCGATAAATTCGGTTTCGTGGAGGCCGGTGCGTTCCTCCTGCCAGCCCTCGCCGCTTTCTATTTTTTCAAAACGATTGATGAGTTCTTTCTCCACCCAGCCCGCCGTCCTGTCCCATTGGATATTGGGCTTGCCATGAGCGATGTTGATAGGGCGGGGGAGGCCGTCTAATCCGAGACTGCCCCAGTCCCAGAGTTTAAAGGTGAAAATGTAGGGAGTGGCGCTGATTTCCAATACCATGCAATTCGTGCTGGAGCAATGCACCGTACCGGAGGGGATGAGGATATGGTCGTGTTTTTTCACCGACCAGGTCGCCACGTGCTTTTCCGCATCAAACTCGCCCGTTGTCTGGGCGGCTTCCAATTCTGCGATCATGACTTCCGGCTGGATATCCTCCCGCAAACCCAGATACACGATGGCGTCGTCTCCCGCATCGAGCATGTAATAGCTTTCATCCTGAGTGAAGCACATTCCAAAATGCTCCCGAATATACTCTGTCAAAGGGTGCACCTGAAGGCTCAATTTTCCTCCGTCCATGGTATCCAGGAAGTCGAAGCGGATGGGGAACATGGCGCCAAAGCGAGCAAAGACGTTCGCCCCCAGCAGCTTTTTGGGCTGGTAGAAAACCAGGTTGATGGATGGTATTTCGAAATGTACGCCGCCAAAGTCAAACACGAGGCTGTTCTCTTCGGGCACGCAGTCGAAGCACCAGGCGAAGTTTTGCACGGAGCGATCTAAGTCGCAGACTTCCTTCATCCACTGTCCGCCCCAGGGCCCAGGGTCAAAAAACGGAACTACCCGGAAAGGCCGTCGCACCGCCTGTCGCAGGCCTGCCAAAATCGCCTCGCCGGTAGCCATTTTGGGATTTCCCTGCGAATTGGTGTCCAATACATAATCCCAGCGATCCATGAGTTGGCGCTTGAGCCGGTCGGCTACTCGCCAGTCCACGAAGAAAGCGCGCTTATACCTTCTCGGCGCTTCTAAATCGAAATTGGTAGCGCCGAGATTGGCCGCTTCATTCCGCCGCATCCGCAACTGGATTTCCCAACGCGCCATGTCGGCATAAATCAGGGTGTCCCATTGTTCGGCCACGACACTGGCGCCGGTTCCATAAACGACTGCTAATCCGGTGGATGCCCGGAGGCTTTCCCTCAGAGAGGCCAGTTTATTTTTATCAAAAAAATGCCCGATGTGCAATCGGGTCATGTAGCCAAAAATTCGGTCGTCGGTTACGTCGGGATAGGTCAGCGCATCAATTTCAGCCTCGCTTTGAAAAGCGCTCTTTGCTTCAAAAATGGCATTGGGACGGAGATGTGTCCTTAGCGCTTCGAGGATTTCTGCATCGTCAACACCGGGATATGTTTCGAGTACGATGACGGTTTTTGATTTGCCTTTAGCCTGGGCAACCGCTTTAATTTTTTCAAAAATGGCAGCCCAGCCCCTCCAGAGGGCATTGTCATACCCGCTAATCCGGATGTTTGGGAACTTGTCGTAATTTGATTTCAATTCAAAAAATTTATAAAGAGATTAAAAATTGTCCTGATTTTGTGCGGAGTCGTTTTGGCTCAAAGAAAAAGCGTAGCAGTGATTGGAAAATCTTGTACAGCTCTGCACCCTTCCGATTTTTCATAATATTTCCACACTCTTTTTTTTAAAAAAACTTTAGGTTAGAGCCAACCCTGCAAGATATCCTACGCCGAGTACGCCCGCCCAGTCGGGTTCCTGAGCGGCTACTATTTTCACGGCTTCGGGAGGCAGCCAGGCGGCCTCGTCAATTTTATTTTGAATAAAAGGCAAAATCACATTGGCGCTGTGCATAATCCCTCCGCCGAGCACCACCCGTTCAGGGTCATAGGCATAGACGAGATTTAAAATGCCGGCGACCCAGGCTTCTAAGCTGTGGTTTTTTATGCTTCCTGCGAATGCGTCCCCTTTGGCGGCTAATCTGAAAACTGCCTCATAATCGGGATTCTCTCCCCTGGCAAAAGGACTGTCGCAATAACGGGCATCTGATTCCAAAAGCTGGGGCAGCGCCCAAGATGAAGCTTCGCTCTCTAAGCAGCCGACGTTGCCGCAATTGCAGTTCCGCCCATCGAAGTTGACGATTTGGTGGCCGCCGAGATTGCCGGCTAAATAGTGACTGCCTTTGAGTAAGCGCCCGTTCACTAAGGCTGCCGAACCGACGCCCGTTCCTAAGGTGACCATCACGAGATGGTCTGTTCCCCTTCCCGCTCCGTATTGCCATTCGCCGACGAGGGCGGCTCTGGCGTCGTTTTCCATAGCGAGGGGAGCGCCCCATTTTTCTTTGACCCAGGTCGCCAGGTCTATGTCGTTGGCATCCTTGTACTTCACGTATTTGTACAGCAGGCGCATCCGGTCGCTGTCCACGATAGTGGGGAAGGCCATGCCGACGCTATCGATCTTTTCGGCGCCGGCTTCCTTAGCCATGCTGTCTATCTGCCGTTCGATGGCTGGCAGGACGGCGGCGAAGTGTTCGCTGGAAGGAACCCTGACTTTGGCTGTCGAAAGCAGTCGCCCTTTTTCAATCAATCCGAATTTGATGTTGGTGCCTCCTAAGTCTAAGCCTATGACGGGCATTGCCTATTGTTTTTACCACCGGAAACGCAGTGGCGCGGACGGGCATAAAAAAAATTCCCTGCGCTCGCCGGTGAATTAATACCCCGGATTTTGGGGCAGTAAATTTTGATTTAAGTCAATTTCATTTTGGGGAATGGGGAACAAACTGTGAAAAGCCTGGGGCTGTACGCCCGGCTTTGCGAGAGGTACCAGTTCCGTCAGCTTATTGAAGCGCACTAAGTCGAACCAGCGCTGGCCTTCCGCTACGAACTCGAGACGGCGCTCCAATAAGAGGGCGTCTTTGAAACTCTGATAGGAAAGGCCGGCCAGGTCGGGCAGGGTAGGCAGCTCCTGAGTACCGTTGAAGCGGGCGCGCCGGCGCACCTGATTCACGGCCTCGTAAGCGTCGGCGCCTGGCCCCTGATTCATTTCGTTCAGCGCCTCGGCGTACATGAGCAGCACGTCGGAGTAGCGCAGATAGGGAAAATCGTGGTCGGTATTCCCCGCCAATGGCTCCGCTATTTTGTCCCAATATTTTTGAATATGCGGTTCTATGGTCGTGGTCGTGCCGTCGAGGTTGTCAATGCTTGTGAGCATCGTCACCTCCCTGCGCCGGTCCAAGGGATCGAAGCTGTCGTACAGATTTTGTGTGGCCACCTGCCAGCCCTGAGCGTTTATGCCCGGGATGGCGCCGGAAAGTTCCCGAGGGAGCAGACGCACGTTGAATTGTCCTACTTCCCAAAATGAAATAGCGTTGCCGGCAGTGCCAAATCCTATACTGAAAAGGATTTCCCTACCATTTTCGTTGGGAATGCGGAATGCGTCTGCGAAGTCGGGATACAGCTCGTAAGCGCCGGAGTTGATAATATCCGTGCATTCGGCTAT
The DNA here is from genome assembly GCA_964643005.1 of uncultured Saprospiraceae bacterium. Classification (GTDB taxonomy): domain Bacteria; phylum Bacteroidota; class Bacteroidia; order Chitinophagales; family Saprospiraceae; genus UBA6168. Next base: position 6,987 of record CAZXQI010000059.1, read on the forward strand.
ACATTTTGGCCAGTCGCCCATGCTCAGATAGACTTTGGCCAGGAGACCAGTTGCTGCGCCTGTGGTAGCTCTGCCCAGCCCGTTGTTGGCGGGATAACTTTTGGGCAGATTAGTTTTTGCAAATAACAGGTCGTCAATAACTTGGCGGTAGATGTCGGCCCGCGGACTGCGGGCCGGGTTGATAGGTGAGTCGAGAGAGAGTACCAATGGAATATCTCCAAACATGCGGGAAAGGTCGAAATACAACATGCCCCGCAGAAAGCGGGCTTCTCCCAATAGCCTGTTCTTGAGCGCTTCATCCATTTCTATTCCCGGGATTCCTGCGATGGCAAAATTGGCGTTGCTGATTCCCTTATAGGCGTTTTGCCAATAATCGTACAAGGTCGGGCTGACAGGCGTGATGGCAAATTCTTCCAACTGGTCTAAGTCGGGCGCTCCAGGCAGCCGGTTTTCCATTTCATCAGAGGCCAACCCCTGGATGATCCAGTAGCTGCTGTGAAACACTCCGCCAAAGGTCGGCGGGGTGCTGGTGGAATTTAGTATGCTGTAAATTGAATTGACGGCTGCAATGGCGTCGTTTTCATCTTGGAAAAAATTATCTACAAAGACTTGATCTTTCGGATCCTCGTCCAACAGACCCTTGCAGGCGTGGATGCCTACTGCCAAAAGAAGAAGGGAGATGAAAATGCTGATGTATTTTTTCATGGCTGATTTTTATGATTGAAACTGCCGATGTTGTTTTTTTAAAACGGAAGTAGTCTTTCAAAACCTGATTTGCAAACCTCCGATGAATGATTTGGCCAATGGATAACCGCCGTAATCTATGCCCTGGAGCAGGTTGCTCTGTCCAAAGGCGTTTACTTCCGGATCGTAGCCCCGATATTTTGTGAAAGTGAAAGGATTGTTTACGCTGGCGTAAATCCGCAGACTTTCTAAATGCGCCCGTTGCAGCACCGAGCTTGGCAGGGCGTAACCGAGGGTAATATTTTTGATGCGAACAAAAGAGCCGTCTTCCACTTGGGCATCGCTGAAGGTGTTTCGCTCGGCAGGATTGACTTTGGGGTATTCGTTGTTCGGATTCTGCGGCGTCCAGCGATTTTCGTAAAACTCCCGCAATACGTTCGTTTCAGCCGTCAGTGCGCCGATTTCAAAGAGGTAGGCGTTGACGATTTTGTTTCCGTGTACGCCCTGAATGAAAAAGGACAGGTCAAAGTTTTTCCAGTAAAATGAATTGTTCATCCCCCAGATGAATTTCGGATTGGCGTTGCCCAAAACCGTCCGGTCGGCTTCGTCAATGACACCGTCCGGCTGGCCGGTGAGCCTGCCGTCGGCGTCCCGTCCGTTGATGTCTTTGTATTTGCGGTCTCCGGCTTTTGGAGTTTGCGCTTTCAGGTGAGGACTGGAAGCGGCTTCCTCATTCGTTTGAAAAATGCCGTCTGACAGTAGGCCGAAGAAAGTGCCAATCGGTTCGCCCACCCGCAGGATGCTCCAGCCTGCTGGTACCTGTAGCACTCCCGGCACGTAGATGTCGGTCTCTCCCGTCAGCTTAGTGATTTCGTTGCGGTTCATGGAGAAGTTGAGATCTGTCTGCCAGGTCAGAGCGCCGGCGATGTTGTGAGATGAAACCGCCGCCTCGAAGCCCCTGTTGCGGAGGCTGCCGATGTTGGAGAGGAAGCCTGCGAAGCCGGTGGTAGTAGGAATTGGTGTAAACAGCAGCAAATCGGTAGTCTGCTTTTGATAGATATCGAAGGTAGCGCCGATTCTGCCGTCCAGGAATTCAGCGTCAAGTCCGAAGTCAAACTGGTTGGTGCGTTCCCATTTCAGGTCGGGGTTGGGGTAGCGCAATGGCTCCTGACCGAGATAAGGCTCCGTGTTGTTGAATACGCCCTGCCCAATCGGGCCGACCGTTGCCAAAGAGGCGTAAGGCGCTACTTCCTGGTTGCCGATGACGCCGTAGCTCAGGCGAGCCTTCAGGCTGGAAAACACATTCAAGTTTTGGATGAAATCTTCCTCGTGCAGTTTCCAGGCGATGGAGCCGGAAGGGAAGAATCCGTATTTGTTGTTGATTCCAAATTTGGAAGAACCATCCACGCGACCTGTCAGCGTTACCAAAATTCTATTGTCAAAAGTGTAGTTGGCTCTGCCGAGATAGGAGATGATACCCCATTCTAATTCGCTCGTGGCAGCCGGTTGCGGGTCGAGGGCGGCGCTGAGGTTATGCCAGCCCGTGCGATTGTCGGCAAAATTCAGACTGAAGGCGAAAAGGCGTTCCGAGCGAAAACCCTGAAAAGTGGAGCCGGCTAAGAAATTGAGCGCATGGCGTCCAGCAAAGACCTTGTCGTAGTTGAGCGTGAACTCCGTCAGCCAGGTGTAGCCGTCCACAGTGGCTACGACGGCGTCGCCGTGATTGGGTTCTGTCCGCTTGAGAAAGTTGGGAACGAAGCGGTTTTCCTTGACAGAAAAGGCGTCCACGCCGGCGCTGGCTCTCAGATTCAGACCCTCGGCGAGTTTTAGTTCTCCGTAAGTATTGGCGATGACGCGGAAGTTATGGGCCAGGTTTTCGGTTTCCTTTGCGTCAGCTACGGGATTGCCGATGTTGCGTCCCCGATCGTCCTCGAAAGTATAGCCGCCTCTCACGTTGGGATTGAGCACGGGAAGCGTTGGAGGAAACAGCAGCGCCGAGGTTGTGGCGCCGGGAAGCAGCACTCCCGCTCCTGGGTTTTGTGCGCCGGTCAGCACGCCGTTGGAAGTGATGTAGCTGAGGCCGATGCTGGCGCCTGTTTTGAGGCGGGCGCTTATTTTTTGATCCAGATTGGTGCGCAGGTTGAAGCGCTCAAAATCGGAGTTGAGGATGATTCCCTCCTGTTTGTAATATCCACCGCTGATGGAGTATTGCGTGTTTTCGCTGCCGCCGAGGGCGCTGAGCTGGTAGCTCTGCATGGGCGCCCTGCGGAAGATGGCCTCCTGCCAGTCGGTGTATTCCTCATACTTTTCGGGAATGATATAGCGGGCGTCTATGGGCAGCCCTCCGTCATTGTTGAAGTCGTTCATATAGTTGGCAAACTCGACGCCGTTGAGCATGTCCAATTTTTTAGTCACCTCCTGCATGCCGAAATAGGTGTCAAAGCTGAGCGACGATTTGCCTGCTTTTCCCCGTTTGGTGGTGATGAGCACGACGCCGTTGGCGCCGCGAGAGCCGTACATGGCCGTTGCGGAGGCGTCTTTCAAAATTTCGATGCGCTCGATATCGCTGGGGCTGATGGAGGAAAGGCCGTTGAGACCGCTACCGGCGGCGCCGCCTGCATTGGTCTGATCGTTGTCGCTGGTGATGAGCATGCCATCCACGACGTAAAGCGGCTCGTTGCCCGCATTGATAGAGCTGCTGCCCCGAATGCGAATAGAGGTCTCGCCGCCTGGCCGACCGCTCACCTGCGTGACCTGCACGCCTGCCGCCCGACCCTGTAGCGCCTGGTCTAAGGAAACGGGCGCCACGCGGCTCATGTCTTCGGCTGAGACGGAGGAAACCGAGCCGGTGAGGTCGCTCTTTTTCACCGTTCCGTAGGCGACGACCACGATGTCTTTTAAAACAGCCGAGGCTGTTATCAGCGTTACGTCAATGACGGCCTCCCTGCCAACGACGATTTCCCGGGAATCGTAGCCGATGTACGAGAAAACCAGCGTGGCGCCAATGCCCGCCTGGATTTCGTAATTCCCGCCTGCGTCGGTGATGGTTCCTTCCGAAGTGTTTTTGATGAGAATATTGACGCCTGGCAGAGCCAAACCGTCTTCGCCGTCGGTGACTTTCCCTGTGATTCTTTGTTGCGCATGGAGACCTAAGCCGAAGGCTGAAAGCAAGAGGAGGAGGAAAAACTGTTTCATGTTTTTAACAAGTTAGTTCTCGTTTTGTGGGGAAAATAAAAAGGCAGTATCAATGCCGATGGATGTCAATGGAATAGCTGAATCCGTCGCCTTTGTAATACACTTTATTATATTCTACCAGACGCCCGTCGCTGTCGCTGACGACCCGACTGCGAAACAGAAGCGGGGCGCCTGGCTCAACGCCAAATCTTTCGGACAGGGTTTGCTCTGCGCTGATAGCGCTGATTTCTTCTCTGGAAAATGAAACAAGTACGCCGAAGTTCTCTTCCAGCATTTGATAAAGGGGCAGACTAAAATCTTCACTACCCGTCATTTTCAAACGGGGATGAAACCAGGAAATAGACAGAAGGCTCGGTCCCGAAGCGGCGCCGCGCAGTCTGGAAAGCATGACTACTTTGGTTCCCGCTTTGATGTGCATGGCGGCGGCGACCTCCTCGTTGGCCGGCAGGACTTTTACTTCAAGGTCGAAATTGACAACCTTCAATCCCCGGCTTTGCATTTCCTTAGTGAAGCTCCACCAACTGTCCAGACGGGTGGAGATACGTCGGGAAGCTACCTTTGTACCTGCCCCTTTTTTGCGCACCAACAGACCTTCGTTGACTAATTTGCTGATGGCGTGGCGCACCGTATTTCGGGCGACGCCGAGCTGTTCGGCGATGGCGACTTCCGTTGGTAAAAACTCTCCACTGCGATAGCGGGGCTGTTCAATTAGCTCGCGCAACATTAGTTCAACCTGGTTGTGGAGAGGCTTTTTGCTGTCGTGATCAATGTTTAAATTCATTGGAGTATGTTTAAACATACCAAAGGTAGCGCTAATTATTAATTGGCAAATTATTTTTGAATTTTTTGAAAAAAATCCTTTGAAATGGGAAAGGCAGGGGAGCTAATTCATCGCTTTGTTTTGCGTTTTTTTAATAAAAAAAAATGGCTAAAGGGGGTGGGGAAAGAGCGGCCTCATGGATATTCAGCTTTCCCTTTCGAGAATAACTGGAGACAAAAGTTGATTTTAAAAGCAGCGTCGGCGGGAACCGATGACGATTTGCATTTTATTTTTTATTGGCAATTATTACTTTGGCGGCTCCACGGGGTACGAACATTTTGGATTTTTAAAAATGAGGTCTTTGGAGAGAGTTTAGCTTTGTTTTTAAATTATTCAGAATGGACGCAGAGGTCATTTCATTTTTTTTCGAAGAGCATAATTTTTTTAAAAAATACAAGACATGAGCCACAAAAGATTTCTACTGATGAGCGTGCCGCTACTACTGGCGACGATGAGTCTTTTTGCACAGGAGCGCCCCAGGCTGGTAGTCGGCATTGTCGTTGACCAGATGCGCTACGACTATCTCTATCGCTATTGGGACGATATGGGGGATAAGGGGTTCAAGCGACTGCTGCACGATGGACACGTTGTTCACGACGGGCACTACCACTACGTGCCGACCTTCACTGCTCCCGGTCATGCCAGCGTCTATACCGGAACGGGGCCGGCGATGCACGGCATTATCGGCAACAACTGGTATTCCCGAGAGGAAAAGAAGTCGGTTTATTGCGCCGGCGACCCCAGCGTCCAGACGGTTGGGTCCACTTCAAACGAGGGGGAAATGTCTCCTCACCGCCTGACGGCTACGACGATGTGCGACCAGCTCGAACTGGCTACTAATCGCCGCTCTAAAACCATTGGCATTTCCATTAAAGACAGGGGCGCCATTTTGCCTGTCGGTTTTCTGACGGACGGCGCTTACTGGTACGATCGCAGCAGCGGCAATTTCATTACGAGCACCTACTATCGGGAGAGTCTGCCGGACTGGGTGAAGGAGTTCAACAGCCTTGGCCTGCCTGCAAAATCTCTCTCGCAGCCCTGGACGCTGCTGCTTCCGCAGGATCGCTACGAGGAAAGCCTGCCGGACGACCGCCCCTATGAGCAGCCCTATGAGGGCATGGACAAAGCAGTGTTTCCGCATGATTTTATGAAAATCCAGGCTGCCAGGGGCAAAGATGCGAATACGATTCCCTTCGATCTTTTGCCCGCCAGCCCTTACGGCAATTCGGTGCTGGCAGAGTTTGCCAAAGCTACCATTGTCGGCGAGGAAATGGGGCAGGACGACATCACCGATTTTCTGGCGCTGAGTTTTTCTTCGACGGATTATATCGGCCACCAGTTTGGGCCGCACTCCATGGAGGTTCAGGATGTATATCTGCGCTTAGACAGGGATCTCGAAGACTTTTTTAGTTTTTTGGATAAAAATATAGGGATGGAAAATGTCCTGATTTTCCTGACGGCAGACCATGCCGGCGGAGATGTGCCCGGCTACATTTCTCCTCCGGCGGGTTATTTCAAATCCAAAAACTTTGAAAATGGTCTGCGCGAGCGTTTGACAGCGAAGTTTAAGAAGGATCCAATCGAATATTTTATCAACCAGCAAATCTATTTCTCCCGCCCTTTAGTAGCGGATATGCACCTGTTGGAAGCAGAAGTGAAAGCTTACGCCGCCAGCTTCGCAGGAGTGTACAGCGTCGTATCGCTCCAGTCTCTGGACAGGTGCGCTATTGAACCTGGCATTTGCGATAAGATCGTCAAAGGAGTCTCGCCCGGCAGGAGCGGCGATGTCTATTTGGTTCTATTCCCGGGCTGGATGCCGGATTATACGGAGAAAGGCGGGACGACGCATGGCAGCCCTTATTCCTACGATACTCATGTTCCCATCATTTTTTACGGATGGGGCGTGAAGCCGATGGACAATTATCGCAGGATCTGGATTCAGGACATAGCGCCCACGATATGCGGCCTGCTGAAAATTTCCACGCCTTCAGGATGCACGGGACAGCCGGCGCCGGAGGTGTTTGGAAAATAACGGGAGGTTTTCAATTTGGAAAAATTACTGGTATAGAGGGAGGGGCTGACTCTCCCTCTGTGCGTTTTATTTACCATCGTAATTTGGAGGGAGGCTAAGCGGCCTGTCTAAACAGCTATTTTACGCCTATTGGGAAACGCATTTTCTATTTATTCTGCTATTCCTCGTGTTTCACTTTGAACCCTTTCACCATCCATTTTTTGGCTAAAATGAGTGCGATGGGACTTATCATGGCAATTATTCCGTAGATGAGCCACATTTCACCGGTGTGCATGTCGGCCTGGGGGACGTCCTCCGGACAGTAGTTCATAAGGAACCAGCCGGCGTAAATACTCGTTACGACTTTGGTGAGGAACCAGGGAAACTGGCCGAGGCCCATGTAGATTCCGGTCATTCCTTTGGGCGCAATTTCTGCCACCCACTGGAGAAAACGGGGCTGCCACATGGCTTCGCCGATTGTCATGACCACTAAAAAGGCAAACAGGGTTGTGATATGCGGACCTGGTACGAGCAGAAAAGGTGAAATACCCATGATTAGGGTTCCGTAGATCATCATTTTGTAGGTGTCCTTTTTAGCAGTGTAGGCTGCGACGATGGGCGTAAGGACGAAGATGAGCAGGGGATTGAAATTGACGAATAGCTCGAAGTTGTCCTGCACGACGCCGGTGAAAGCGCGGGCGCAGTACTGCGGCAGGGTGAGCCAGTTGTGGGCAAAGAGCGTTTGCACCGGTATGAGGATGAAGATAAAAAACATGAATCTGGAGTCGGTGATTGGGAAGTGCCTGATGTAGTGTTTTAGCTGTTCTTTAAGGGGCAATTTATCTTCTGTATCAAAGTCTTGGTCTTCCATATTTCCGCTTTCTAATTCCGCGTCTCTAATAGCTTTCTTAGTGAGCAGGATGTACACTAAGGCGATACCCACTACCGTGAGCGCTGCGTACAGCCAGAAAACTCCGGAGATGCCGTAAGCTTTTCGCATAGGGGGAGAAATCAGACCTGGCAGGAAGGCGCCGGCGTTCATCAAGGCGTAGAGCATGGCGTAGCCCAGGGCCGACGAATTTTCATTGGTGAAGCGCTTGACGGCGGCGTAGGTAGAGGGTTGATAAATGCCATTCCCGAGGATGAGCCAGCCAATCCCTATCATCGCAATAAGATGGGTATTGGACCAAAGCCCCTGTCCGTCGTACAGGCCGGGTCCGGCGGCGAGGAATACTCGCCCTAACAGCATGAATACCAATGCGCTAAGGACTGCTTTGCGGATGCCGAAGAGGTCGACAGTAGCGCCTAAGACCAACATGCCCAATGTGATTCCGGCCGTCAAAATCCCAACCATCTGGTCGGCTAAAATGTCGTTGAGACCGACGTACTCGTTGAAGTACATGGCCAGCAGCCCCAGCATTCCGAAATAGGCCAGACCCTCTAAGAAGTAAGAGATATTGATAGCCCACAAAGCTCTGGAAGCATGCACTAAACTGCGGAATGGGTCGGTAAGTTCTTTTAGGATGGATTTGAATTTGGAGGGGGGATCGACAAAGTTTTTTTCGTTCATGCTCGATGTTTTTTTGAAAAAATTGAGCGCAAGATAGTAAGCCAGGCAGGTTTTTGTAGCAGATGTTGGAAATTTTACCCGGGTGCTATTTTTAACCTTTTCCGAACTACTACCAAGTTTTAAAGAGCTTAAAACAGTTGCCAATTCTTTTAGGCGCCTGGGAACTCATTCACAACCCCAATTTTGAAAGTGGTTGAATTTGACCACTTTAAAAAACAGGTGGGCTTACCAAATTTTGTGCTGAGCGTATCGAATTGGAATCAAAGAACCGCTGCTGTGGGCATCATCGTTAAAAAGTGGAATTATGGCGGCGCCTATGTACATAAAGATGTTGCCTTCGAGTTTGGTTCGGCCATTAGCGGTCTGTTAAAACTATATTTAATTAGTGAATTTCAACGCTTCAAAGAAGAAGAGCAAAATCAGTTGGGCTGGTCTGCCAAACGGGAACCTGCTAAAATAAATTACGGCATCCATACCGATGCTCCGGCAGAGCCTGGTTAGTAGCTTCATTGAAACGCCCCTTCCCCCTGAAGAATTTCTTTAAAAATGACCTCCGCCATAAGCTCGCAACCTTTGGGGGTGCAATGGTCGGTATTGTCTTGCAGGCCATAGACGTTTTGACTAAAGGCAGCCACCGGAGCGAAAACGGGAATGTCGTTTTCCCGGCAATAGGCGCTGATTTCGTCGAAGACGTCCTGGAGCGCAAAGCTGTCATTTTCGTAGCCGACTGCCGGCGGGAATAACAGGATGGAAAACTCGCCGCCCCGGGCTTTTGAAAACTGAGCCATTTGCAGGAGGAGGGGTTGCAGGCGATTTTTATTTCCTTCGTATAGCCATCGGTACCATTTTACAGAGGACATTTTACCCTCTTTGATGTAGCGATAAAAAGCCTTGCGGATAAAAAACGGCAGCTTGAAAAACGGCCGGTCGTAGATGCGATAGAGGCCGTTGTCGGCGCCTTCATAGATGGTGTTTCTGCGGGAGAAGTCGTTGAGATTCAGGACGTAAACTATCCTGTCAGGTTTGTAAACGGGGGACTTTACTTCTAAGTAACGAGTTATTTCTTCGAGGCCGTAGCCGGGCACTCCAAAATTGATCACCTTGTAATCTTCGCCGACCAATTCCTGAAGTTTAGCCGAAGGGGTTTCCTCCTGCGAGAGCGCAATGCCAAAGGGTACGGAATCGCCTAAGAGAGCAATTTTAGCTTTTTGTGTCGGCTGATTGTCATCGTCCCGAAAACCAGAGGAGTTGATGTGGATACGACGACCGTCTTTTTCCATTTGGTAGTCGGGCTTTAACTCGTAGCTGAGCAGGGGGTCGGACGAGGTCTGATAGTAGTGAAGGGGATCGTTGCGCTGGGATTCGAGTTGCTTAGATACTGCAATGGCAAATAAAGCCTGGCTGGCAATTTCTAAGAGCAGGAGAGCGAAGGAGACGCCTATAATAATGGCGACAGTTTTTTTCCAAAAAAATTTCATGGATTTGGAGATTGAAAAAGGCCGTGCAAAATTAGCCGCTTCCCCTCACTTTTTCCAGAAGGAGACAGAATGTATGTATTTTTGAAGGCCGTTTTTGGATGAACCGGTAGGCGATGATTCATACATTCAGCGACCTGCCTACTTTTGTTGATGAAGAAATAAAAAGATTTTACTCCTTTAGATTTTCTAAAACTTATTGACATGAAAAAGAATCTAAGCATCGCTTTATTTACCCTCTGCCTATTTTGCGTACTGGTAGCCTGCGGTCAGACCGACATGAAACAGGAACCGCCGAAAAATACAATTGAAGTGACTACCCATCAGACTGAAAGAAAATCGGGACCGGATTGCGACAAGCCGGATAGCCTGCGCTATAACTGCGTAGAAATTGATTTTAACTATCCATATTTACAAAAAGGATCGGAGAGTTTAAAAAATGCAATTGAGGTATGGGCTAATGATTTCATGGTCAGCTTGGTCGCATTTGCAGTGGAGCCGGACAACTTGCCGCCATTGGAAGAAGCCATTCAGAGTTTCATCAATCTGCACGATGAATCCACAGATGAATTTCCGGACGCTTCCGCCTACTACTTCGCCCAAACAAGAGATACGATCCTGTTGAACGACAACAAATACCTGACGATAAAAATGGACGGGTTTAACTATGCCGGAGGCGCTCACCCCAATTCAACCAGCCAAGTCGCTACCTGGAGTGCGACAGATGGCAGTCAGATAAAGTTAGAGGATATCATCGCCGATCTGCCTGCGCTACAGCGATTGGCCGAAAAGAAATTCGAAGAAGTCAGAGCTGAAGACTTTAAGGAAGGCTTTAGTTTTGATGAGATTTTTACCTTCAAACTAGCCGACAATACAGGTCTGGTCAGAGACGGCATTTACTTCTGCTATGTGCCTTACGAGGTTGCTCCTTATGTCATGGGATTTACAGAATTTGTAATTCCCTATAGCGAAATCGAGGACATTTTGAAGTAAGGTTTTATCTTTTCAGGCCGATTCGGTTTTGTAAAACAAGGCGAAGGTGTTTAAAAAAATGGCCAGAGGAAGTATTCGCCTGCGATTTATGCGGTATTTCTCTTTGCGTTCTTCGAACAGAAATCAGCCGGCAAAAAAATAACACGAAAGAACTATGCGACTAATTAACACTCTTTTAGCTACAGCCATTTTGCTTTCCGGTTTTTCCCTTTCTGCACAGAATTTCAACTACGAAATCATTTCCAAAAAGCTCGCGGAAGAAATGGAAAACTTTCCCGAAGATTTCTATTCCGTTCACTTTATGCTGGCCGATCAGGTGGATTTGTCTTTGTTAGACGCCCAATTGACGAGCCGGCGCAGTTCATTGGAAGAACGCGCAGAGACAGTGATACGAGCCTTGCAACTGAAGGCGCTGATGACACAAGGCGAGTACATTTCCATGTTGGAAAATAGCCCTTTTGTGGAAGCTGGTTCCGTTCATTCCTATTGGGTTGCCAATGTGATTTTTGCGAAAATGAAAAAAGAGATGGTGGCGACGCTGAGCCGTAATTCCGCCGTCTCCTGGATAGCTTTGAACGGAATATTGGAGGTGGAGGAATTCGAACGAGCCTCCGCTTCGCCCCCGCCTCTGTCTCAGAATGGTATCGAACCCGGCCTCGCAGTCGTCAAGGCTCCTGCTATGTGGGCTAAGGGGTACACGGGTTACGGAAGAGTGGCATTTACCAATGACACGGGCGTATCGCTAAAACACAGAGCCATTGCGAGCCGCTATAGAGGCTGGTACGTACCGCGCGAACAGACCTGGTATGCCTGGGGAAACAACAACGAACCTTCCACTAATTACACGCCGTACGATTGCCAGGAGCACGGCACCCACGTCACTGGAACAATGCTCGGCCTTGACCGGATGAAAAACGACACTATAGGCATGGCCTTCAATGCGCAGTGGATTGGCGCAGCGATACTCTGCGGCGTCGGTACGGAAGACAACGTGGCAGCCTTCCAGTGGTCGCTCGACCCGGATGGCGATCCCTCGACTACGGAGGACATGCCCGACGTCATCAATAATTCCTGGTACGACCCCAGCCTACATACCGATGATTGCAACAGCGTTTATGTAGCTGTGGAAGAGGCTATGGAAGCGGCGGGCATAGCCGTTGTGTTTTCTGCGGGCAACGAAGGGCCTGGCCCAGGCTCTATCACCCCGCCGCACAATATCAATCTTAATTTGGTGAGCGCTTTTACCGTCGGCGCCTTAAACGGCAATTCATCGAGTTTGCCCATAGCCGACTTTTCGAGCCGGGGGCCGTCGCTGTGTTTTTCGCCGGATAGTTCGCTGTACATCAAGCCGGAGGTTTCGGCGCCGGGCGTCAGTGTGCGTTCCTGCATTCCAGGCGAGAAGTACGACCTGTACAACGGGACTTCAATGGCCGCTCCTCACGTCAGCGGCGCCATTATGTTGCTGAAAGAAGCGTTTCCCTATCTGACTGGAAAGGATTTGAAACTGGCGATATACTACACTTGCACAGATTTGGGCGAGCCGGGCGAAGACAATACTTACGGTATGGGGGTTATCAATGTGCTGGAGGCGTTTAATTACTTAGTGGCTCAGGGGAATGAACCCGTTTCGCCATATAAAAAGCTGGACATTATGTTGGTGAATGTGGCCGCCTCTGCTTTTTCCTGTGAAAACCAGATTGTCGGATATATCACCGTAGAAAATGCAGGCTCAGACACCCTGACTTCCTTTGACGTTCAATATGAAGCCGGCGCTTTTTCCCAAACTCTTTCCTGGTCGGGTGTGCTGACGCCCAATCAGCGAAAGACTTTCCCACTTCTCCCTCTCGATGTGGATAAAGGTAATTATGAATTTATGGTAAGCCTTCTAAATCCCAACGGGGCAGAAGATGAGCGCCCGCTGAATAATCGGATAGCGGTTCCCGTGGAGACGTCCACCCGGATGAACCTACAGGCGCAGGCAGAAGGCGGGGGAGAGGTTTGTAAGAATTCCACCGCTCTTTTACGAGCCGAATATTCCGGACCAGGCTCTTTCAGTGTAAAATGGTTTGACGACCCCTTTGAAGGAAATCAGATTGGAGAAGGGCAGTTATTCGAAGTGACGGGACTGACGGAATCCAAAACCTATTATGCAGAAGCCTCTTATGTGGTTCCGGTGGGTCTGGAAAACGACTCGTCCGGAGTGGCAGTGCTTTCCAATGACGTAGGCAAAGGGCTGAAATTTGACGCCTATTTTCCAATCACTTTGAAATCTGTGAAAGTGTATGTGGATAGCCCTGGCTCGAGGCTGATACAATTGCAGGACAGGGACGGCAATTCCGTGAAACAGGGAATTTTTAGCGTGCCTAATGTTGGAGAAAATCGCATTGAGATAAATTGGAAAATCCAGCCCGGTAAAAATTATGCGCTGCTAAAAACCGGTGGAAAGCCCTTGTTTCTCAACACCTCCGGCATAACTTTCCCCTATTCCTACGAGGATGTAATTAAAATTAGCGGAACAACCGACGGCCCTCTCAACCACGGCTGGTACTTTTTCTACGACTGGGAAATTGAATTCACCGAGCCTTGCGGACGCACGCCAGTGGCTTTGACCATACAGGATAGCGGGAGCCTGCCGGATGCCCAGTTCAGTGTGTCAACAGACAGCGTAATCCTGAACGACAACCTGCCGGTAGAATTTTTCAATAACTCTACGGACGAGGGATTGTCTTACCATTGGAATTTTGGCGACGGAACGACCAGCAATGAATCCAACCCTATACATTATTATAATAGTGTCGGCGAATTCATTGTCAGTCTGGCGGTCGCCAGCGACGAGGGTTGTAAATCGTTTGCCAGGACGACCATCACGGTTAGTAAATTAGAAATTAGCCAGGTGAAATCGCCAATGCTGCCGGAAGATTTTGCAGAGGTATTCCCCAATCCAGTTTCGGAGACCATTTCGGTTTACTTTAATCTGGCGGCGCCTAAGCAGGCCAAACTTTATCTGACAGACCTGACGGGCAGGCTTTTGCAAACTGCCGTTTTTACTCCTTCGGGGAAAGATGAAATGCACTTAGACGCTTCTACTTTAGAGAGCGGCGTTTATATACTTTTGATAGAAATAGAGGGAAACCGGAAAGCCTGGAAGGTGGTGAAATTGTAAAAGGGGAGTAGGGTTTTCATTTTTTAAAAATAAAAAAAGGGTTGCGGGTGACTGCAACCCTTTCTACATTAAGTTAAAAGAACGGGAAGTTTATTCATCTACTTTGTTAGGAACCGGCGTTTTGATCTTTTGATCTTCGTTGAAACTGCCTTTGCGTCCTTTTTTGAAATCCCCTTTGTGCTGGCCCTGGTTGCCGCCTTTTTTGAACTGACCATGACCTTCTCCTTTTTTGGCCATGCGCTCTTTGCGCAATTCAGTCCATTTTTCACTTTGTTCTTTCGTCAGGACGCTTCCAATCTCTTCTTGTTGCTTCGTCATGGTAGCTTTTCTTGCTTCTTGTCTTTTCTCTCTCTCAGCCTTTTGAGCTTTGAAATTTGCTTCGGCCTGTTGAGCATACTTTAGATTGATGGCTTTTACCTTCTCAAACTGTTGATCCGTAAGACCCAAGTCTTGTTTCATCCGCTCAGCCTGGCGGATAGCCCTGGTTTCAGGCGTCATGTCCTTTCGGCTGGTTTGCTGAGCCTGGAGCATGGAAAATGATGCAAGTAGCATGAAAGATAATGCGAATGCTTTGATGATGATTTTCATAATTGAAACGATTTTAATGGTTAAGTGAAAACCTGCTTTTGATAAATAACGATGCAAAGATGAATAAGCCTGCTCCCGAAGAAAATTTTAATCAACCAAAGGGCAGATTTTCTCTATAACGCAATCAGACAAGGTTACAAGCCAATCCAGATCGCCAGCGTTTGCAGCTGGTAAAAC
>CAZXQI010000060.1:0-21435 GCA_964643005.1 uncultured Saprospiraceae bacterium
CAAATGAATTTTACACTCCTGTGATATTTCCATGAGCGCCGAACGACCCTGTTTCAACCTTTAGAACAAACTATTATTAAAACACAGTGCTATGCTGAACCTGCTTAAAATTCTCTCTTGGGTCAAAAAGGACGCTCTCCCCCTAACAGAGGAATATTCAAACTTTGCCACGGGCTTATTATCTAATTTATTAAAACTGGGAAAAGATTGCTCAGAGGAAAGATTCGAGAGTACTTGCGAGCTGATTGAAAGTGAGTTCTTAGTGTTGCATCCTTCGAATATGGAAAGCGCAGACTATTATGAAGCTATGGCTAATGCGCTGCGAAGGATTGAGCAGACCACCGCTTTGCGCTGAAAAATATCAATCGAATTTGAAACCAATGAAAAAGTAACCGGCTACGAGATAGTATCTCTAGCCGGTTTACTTTTAATTTTTCTTGTGGCGCCTGCTGCGCTGCGGCCTGCTTCCGCTACTGCTGCGACCAGAACTCCCCTGCGACCTTCCATTGCTACTGGACGAGCGCTGTTGCTGGCGTCCTCCAGAAGATGGGCGCCTCATGTTGGAGCGAGACAGATTGTCCAATGACGCATCTTCGACCATTTTGAGCTGTCCTTGTGAAAGTGATTCTAAGTCATTGAGGATGATATCGTCGCTCACGTAGTGTTCCTTATTCCAGGTCTTGTAGGCGAGCTTCATGTAAGAGCCGATGACCTGAACGAAGCCGTCTTTTTTACTTCCTTCTTCCATTGAAATGGCTTTGGCAATCAATTTCTGTATGTTGTGTCCATAGTGTCGGAACTTGGCTTCTTTTTCGGGATAAGCAACTCTCTCCGGCTTCTTGAAATTATCTTCGGGCTTGGGTATCAGGCCGTTAGGAGGGGTGACTTCCAAATCATATCCCGCAATGTGAAAAACGTGTTTCCACATCTTTTCGCGGTAATCCTCAAGGCTCCGGTTTTGAGGATGCATTTGCATCATCAGGCTGATAATCTTTTCGATAAACTGCTGGCGCTTTTCCTTTTCGGGAATTGCTTTAGCGTAGCGGATCATGTTTTGTACATGCCGCCCGTATTCGGGGATTACCAATTCTTCGCGTTTTGAATTATATTCCATTGATTAATTAAATTTTTCTTTTTTAAAAAAAACAGGGTTCCCATTGGCTCTACTGGGGCGCTTTTCCTTTATTCTACGGTAACAGATTTAGCTAAGTTACGAGGCTGATCTACGTTGCATCCGCGCATAACAGCGGCGTGGTAAGCCAGCAATTGCAGTGGAATCACAGATAGCAGCGGTGTAAAAGAATCTTCCGTATGCGGTATTTCAATCACGTAATCTGCAATTTGACTCACATTTTCATCTCCTTCCTCCACTACGGCGATTACGATGCCTTTGCGGGCTTTGACCTCCTGAATGTTGGAAATGATCTTCTCGTTCAGGTTCTTATTCGTGGCCACGATGATGACGGGCATGTTCTCGTCAATCAAAGCGATGGGGCCGTGTTTCATCTCTGCTGCCGGGTACCCCTCGGCGTGTATGTAGGAAATCTCCTTCAGCTTCAGGGCGCCTTCAAGCGCTACCGGGAAGTTGTATCCTCTGCCCAGATAGAGAGCGTTTTGAGCGTGCCTGATTTCGGAAGCAACGTATTTGATTTTGTCATTGCTTTTGAGTACCTGTTGTATCTTGCTCGGGATGGCCTCCAATTCATTCAAGAGCAGTTTGAAATAACTGTCGTTGATAGTTCCTCTCGCCCTTCCGATTTGTAAAGCCATGAGAGTTAACAGGGTTACCTGTCCGGTAAAAGCCTTAGTGGAAGCTACGCCGATTTCAGGGCCTGCGTGAATATACGAACCGGCATCGGTCAGTCTGGCGATAGAAGAGCCTACCGAGTTGACAATCCCGTAAAGCAGGGCGCCATTCTTTTTGGCCAGCTCCAATGCGGCATAAGTATCGGCGGTCTCGCCAGATTGAGAGACGGCGATGACGACGTCCTTGTCAGTGATGACTGGATTGCGGTAGCGAAACTCGGAAGCATACTCCACCTCGACAGGAATGCGCGCAAGATCCTCAAAAAGATATTCAGCAATCAGTCCGGCATGCCAGGAGGTTCCGCAGCCTAAGATGATGATCCGCTCCGCCGATTTGATTTTGTCAACGTAGTTATCCATACCGCCGAGGCGAACCCAGTTGGCTTTGGCGTTTATCCTGCCCCTCATGGCGTCGGCAACCGTCGTAGCCTGCTCGTTGATTTCCTTCATCATAAAGAAATCGTAGCCTCCTTTTTCCAAACGACCGATCTCCATCGTCAGTTCGTCCACGAATGGCGTATAGACTTCGTTGGCCAGCGTCCGTATCTGGTAGCTTCCGTCGCTGTGGAGGACGGCAACCTGCTCATCTTCGAGATAGACTACCTTTTTGGTGTATTCTACGATTGGCGTGCCGTCGGAAGCGAGGAAGAGTTCATTGTCGCCAATTCCTATGACCAGGGGACTGGCTTTGCGCGCAGCTACCAGTTTGTCGGGGTCTTTGCGATCCATGACGACGATGGCATAGGCGCCTATCACCTGCGTTAAGGCAATCCGCACAGCTTCTTCTATGGGTAAGTTTTCACTTTTTTGAGTCTCTTCAATGAGGTGAACCAGCACTTCCGTATCTGTTTCGGATTGGAATACGTGTCCTTTTTTTTCGAGCGCCAGCTTGATGACGGCGTAGTTTTCAATGATTCCATTGTGTACTAATGCCAGTCTGTTATCGCCGGAGGCATGGGGGTGAGCATTGATATTGTCTGGTTTACCGTGTGTAGCCCAGCGGGTATGGCCGATGCCGGTGAAGCCTCTGAGGTCTTTGGAAGAGGCGAAGCCCTCCAGGTCTTTGACCTTACCTTTTCTTTTGTAAATGTTGAGATTGCCGTTTTGAAGGGCGATTCCCGCGCTGTCATAACCTCTGTATTCTAAGCGCTGAAGCCCTTTTATAAGGATGGGGTAAGCATCTTTACTTCCTGTATAAGCTACGATTCCACACATAATTTTGGGTGTTTTGTTGTTAAAAAATTATTTTCATCCTTGAGGCTTGTGGGTGGTTGCATCGAAATTATTTGGAGCAAGAGGAACAAGCACAAGCAAATATGAAGAAGATTTTTAAGAATTTAATTCAAGCATTAAAATTTCGTAAAACTAAGCCTTAGTTTGAGCGGCTGCGTAGGATGCGTTGGTCCGCCAATGACTACCCTGGAAGCTTTCTGCGGCTTTTGATAAATGATAAATCTGATCCTGTTCGGAGACCTGCCGGTAATCATATCCTTAAAATGAGAGGAAATGTTTACTCGATACGTATTATCTGGTAAAAGATTTCCACCAAACAATTGGTAGAAGCTGTCGCCTGCGCGGTTGATGGAGTAGATGATGTCGTTGATTGTCTGTGCATTATCCTCAGAAATCACCGCCGCCACGACGAGTTGGTCGGCGGGTTTGTAGTCGGGATCGTCGCCGGGCAGTCCGACAATTGGGAGAATAAGCTCCGCCCGGTTTATCACCACGTTTTTTAAACTGGAGAGATAGGGTATTTCCAAATCAAAATTCACTCCGGACATGCTCTGCAAAAACAACAAATCTTCTCCTTCCGGAGCCGTATTGTCTATGTAGTCGTCCACAAACGACCCACTGAAATCCTGTTCAAATTCTGCCGTAACGATAGAGGAGGAAAATACGGGGAACCTGTATTGTGAATAAATGGTGTCTTTGTGGTAGTAAATCTGGAGACCTGTCAGAGGATGGCGAATTTCAAAACTCAAAATGCCGTTATTCCCTGCGCCGGATTCCGGCGCCCGCAACTGAATGCCCCTGAAGAAATCTTTGAACAGCGAATTGTTGGTGTAGGTGATTGAGTCCCCACCCAAAAACGATTCGATGAACGTACTGTTCATAGGAATGCGAAGATGGGCGGGCAGTCTCTCATACCCGGGTTTATCGAATTTGGGCAGCTCGACGTCCATAGAGTCTTTTATCTCTGGCACAAATTCGGCGTAGCCAATGGACGACGGCTTTAAGGCCATTTTCTGGTTGGAGAAAAAACTCGCCGAATCGCTAAGGCTTCCTTCTAATTCCCATACCTCCAGGCTGAATGTTTCATTCAACTTCCCGTAGGCCTGATCCGCCCGATAGGGCAGGATGAGAACGGCAGAGTCTATCGTCGCCCCCCGAAAATCGGGATTGGAGACATTGAGGCTCAACTGGGCGTTGATGCGGGCAATGCTTCTTCCAAATATGGGATCCCTAAAATCGCCACAGGAGAAAAAGGTATAGTTGGAACTCGAAGGGTTGGGATCGTAAGTCTTGACAGAATCCTGCGAGACCGTCCACGCCCTGAGCGTCAAGGTATCCGTAGAGTTGATGTCTAATTGATCGCCTTCTAACAGGTCGGAGCCTATGACTGTGGAGTCATTGCAGGCGAAAAGCATGAAAGTGAGGGAAACGAGCGCAAGGAGCGCAACAGGATGGAGTTTTTTCATTCTTTTATGGGCGGTGATTTAGTTTCAGAAAAAGCCGCCAGAGAAGGAGTTTTAAAGGGAAAGAGACGTTGTATCGGGTTATTTTTTTAAGAAAAAAGATTTGAGAGCCGTTTGCCATCAGACGATGCTCCATTCGACCTCAAATCTCTTTTCTGTTATTCCATTTCTATCTTTCGACAGTTTCTTCTTCCTCCATGAGCGCCTGATAGAAATCTAAGTAGGAAGGCAGGAAGTCTTCCAACATCTGATAGTTCAGAACCGGCTTGCCTGAATCGTCAATGAGTTTGTCAACCTTATCGGGCAGGGTCTCATCTCCTTTGATGATGGCGTCGGCAAACCTGACGGCGCCCTTGTGCAACCATACGTTTTTGCCATCCAGATAAGGCTTCAGACCGCTTTTCTCTAAATTATTGATAGAGGCCTTTGTTACGAATTCATTGTTGAAATGCTTGTCAATGGCGGTATCGTAAACAGAATAGATAATTTTTGAATTGTGAAAGAGCGGCTCTGTCTTGTAGGCCTCCCGCACGTACAGAGGTATAAGACTGGTCATCCAGCCGTGGCAGTGGATGATATCGGGCGGCCAGCCGAACTTCCGCACTGTTTCAATGACGCCTTTGCAGAAGAAGACCATCCGGTCGGGATTGTCCTTGAAGGGAGCGCCCGATTCGTCGGCAAATATAGTTTTGCGCTTGAAGAAATCATCGTTATCTAAAAAGTACACCTGCAACCTGGCGCCCGGAAGGGAAGCAACTTTGATGATAAGCGGAAAATCGTCGTCGTCCACAATAATGTTCATACCGGACAAGCGCACCACCTCGTGCAACCGATGCCGCCGTTCGTTGATGTTGCCATAGCGGGGCATCAAAACGCGAATCTCCATCCCGCTGGACTGGATGTACTCCGGAAGTTTTCTCAGGTAGCTCGACATTTCTGTCAATGCCGTATAGGGTTCCATTTCTTGCGTTACGAATAAGATTTTCTTTTTTTCAGACATTTTTTAAAACAATTTATTTTTAAAGACTAACCTTAAATAAGACTTGCAAAGATACTAAAAAAAAGGGGGCTTATTTGAGCATTCCCCGGACAATAAATTATTGAAACTATTGAAACTGTTGAACCTCAGGCAGGAGTCGTTGCCGGCGGCTTTCTCTTTTTTTAAAAATAACTAAAACAAAAACATTTACTTTTGCGGCCTTTTTTGACCCCTTGCCATCTGTATTTGAGCTTAAAATTTTTTTTAAATTTTTTATTAAAAAAACCACTTTCGCCTGATTTCAAAAGGGTTGTCTGCGCTCCGCTTTCTGGCTTTCCTTCTAAGACAGGCGTTTAAAACAAGTCCATGCTCCTTTTTAAAAAAGTGGCTTCGCTACAGCGCTACCTCTCCGCACAGCAAGGGGCAAAGCATAAGATTGGCTTCGCTCCCACGATGGGGGCGCTTCACGAAGGCCACCTCTCTCTCATTCGGGAATCTCTCCAAAAAACAGACTGCACAGTGTGCAGCATTTTTGTCAATCCTACCCAGTTCAACGACCCGGAGGATTTGGTGAAATACCCCCGCACCCCTGAAAAGGATATGGAATTGCTGGTCGCCGCCGGCTGCCAAGTACTGTTTATGCCGGATGTAGAGGAGATTTACCCTACTGCGCCATTGCCAACTCCCAAATTTGATTTCAGAGGATTGGACAAGCGAATGGAAGGAGCGTTCAGGCCTGGTCACTTTGCCGGGGTAGCCCAGGTAGTTTGGCGACTTTTGGATATCGTCCGCCCCGACCGGCTCTTCATGGGACAAAAGGATTTTCAACAAAGCGCCATCGTGCAGGATATGCTGAACCAACTGCACGCAACCATTCAGCTCGTAGTCTGCCCGACGATGAGGGAAGCGGACGGCCTGGCCATGAGCAGCCGCAATGGCCGCCTGTCGGAAGAGCAACGCTCCCTGGCGCCGCTCATCTATAAATCGCTGCGAGAGGCCAAAGAGAAAATGCCGAATTACTCTCCGGAGCAGATAACTTCGGAAGCTCTACAGCAACTGACCGTGCCTGGAATAAAACCGGAATACTTTGAAATTGTGGATGCTTACACATTGGAACCAGTTCGGACTTTTGAAGAGTCTGACTACATCGTCGCCTGCGTGGCCGTGTGGATGGGAGAGGTGCGATTAATTGACAACTTTGTTTTTAAAAAAAATTAACATTCTTATAAAACGTTGATAATCAATTTTTTAAATAAAAAAGTAAATTTTGTGAAGGCGCCTTTTTAATCTTTCCCAATCCTTTGCCGGCTAACTGAAAAATAAACTTACATTTGCGCCCCTCAGAGAAAAACCCTTTTTCGACACAAGATGAGAAGCCACTTTGACATTTACCGATAGAACCATTTTTAACAAACTTCAACTATCGCTACTGAATGCAAAAGGATTACCAATTCATGGTAGATTTTACGCTGCCTGAAACCCTAACAGAAGAATTTCTCCAACTCATTCCCCATCAGAGAGCCAAAATCAACAAACTGTTCAGAGACGGGAAGATGCTGAACTACGCCTTGTCCATAGAAAACTCAAAAATGTGGGCAATCCTGCACGGCAACTCTGAACACGATGTCGTTGAAGCGCTCGCAGAACTTCCACTGACTAAATTTATGAAGATAAGAATCAGCATGCTCACCCTGTACAACACCGTTGACGGGGAGACCCCTGCCTTTTCGATGAATTAGTCCCGGCGGGTTTTGCAGAGGGATATTTTTTAAAAAAAAGCGGGCAGAGAATGGTTTGACAAAACCTCTCTGCCCGCTTTGCATTGGCGCTTATCGGATTAGGTTTTCCGCTCTTTTTTCCGCGCGGCGGGAAACAGCACGTTGTTCAGGATAAGCCGATAGCCCGGAGAATTGGGATGAAGACTCAGATCTGTATCTGGATCGTTGACGTAGTGGCGGTAGTCTTCCGGGTCGTGCCCGCCATAGAAGGTAAAGAACCCCTGTCCGTAGGTGCTGTGGATATAGCGGGCCTCGTTCAATGGCTTCGTCTCTCCCAAAATAAGGACGTTCGGCTTGATGGTATTTTTTTGAAAAGCAGTGGACTGCCCCATGAACCCTTTCACCGTGCGGGTGTGATTCTGGGTGAGCATAGTGGGCACTGGATCCCATTTTGCCGAAAAATCAAACAAGGTGAAATAATCCTGCTCCGGCTCAATATTGCGCCCGTAGTGGCTGTCTATCGTCGAGTGCTCGTACTCGAGCGGATTTTTCACCAATTCAAAATCCTGGAAGGCAAAGGTTTTTGAAAAATCTAACTTGGACTGTGCGTCCGGGTCGGGCGGGTCGCCGTCGTAATATTTATCGCAAATGTCCACGCCGGCGGCGGCCAGAGCGATGTCGTATGTATCGGTAGCGGAACACATGGCGAACATGAAGCCCCCTCCGACTACGTACTCTTTGATTTTATTGACGACCGCCAACTTGAGCTGGGAGACCTTTTCAAAGCCGTGCCTGCGCGCCATTTCTTCGGCAATGCGCTGATTTTCCCTGTACCATTCCTGCGTGTGATAGCCGGCGTAAAACTTTCCGTACTGGCCGGTGAAGTCTTCGTGGTGCAGGTGGAGCCAGTCGTATTCCGTCAGCCTGTCCGCCAGCACTTCGTCGTCGTACACTTCATCGAAGGGGATTTCTGCGTAGGTTAGCACCAGCGTAACGGCGTCGTCCCAAGGCTGGATTTCGTCTCCTCGCTGGCTTTTGTACTCGTCGGTCGGCGTATAAACGGCAATCTTGGGCGCCTTTTCTAATTTGATGGCGTCCATGTTTATTTCCGGCTGAGCTATTTCATTCAGGATATTGTCGAAGGCGGCGTCGGGGATGATTTCAAAACTCACGCCCCTGATCAGGCACTCCTTTTCAAAAAGAGTGGTATGGGGGAAGGCAAAACTGCCGCCCCTATAGTTGAGGAGCCACCAGGCTTCCACGTTGTGTTCGAGCACCCAGTAAGTAACACCGTAGGCTTTTAGGTGATTGCGCTGCTCGAGGTCCATCGGCACAAGAATGAAGGCAGCTTTTATCTGCCAGGCGAGCGCCAGCATTAAAGAAAGAGTGACTAAGGATTTCTTCATTGGATAATTTTTTTTCAAAACTGAAAACGAAATGATAAAACGAGCATTACCTGCGTTGGGTTGTGTTATCCTGATGGGCAATTGCAAAAAGTTTGCAAAAAAGGCAACGAGACCAACCTAAAATCGTTCCTTTCTGTTTCCTGCGTACTGCTTCCAACATCTAAGCGGAGGGTTGCAGTTAGCTTTTAGCGGGGAATGGGCGCCAATTTTAACAAATCATAATTTTTCTGAATTTTGCGACCCTTCAGAGAGGAAAAAGGGAAAGAAGGAGAAAATGCCGGCGTCCCCGGTTCTTCACATTTTTGATAGTCATTTGATAATCAATTCTTAATGGAAAGTTTAAGTTTTCAATATCCAGGCTGGTATGTTTTGTTGTGCGCGATACTTGGATTGGCCTACGCCCTGGGTTTGTACTTTAGAGATAAGACTTTTTCAGAGCAGTCCGCATGGCTGAGGCGGGGACTTGGCGCGCTTCGGTTCCTCTCCGCTACCTTTCTGGCCATTCTGCTCCTACAGCCTCTGCTCAAATCCCTGCTGACCGACACCAAAAAACCGGTGATCGTCCTGGCTCAGGATCAGACTGAATCTGTCGGCGCGGCTTTAAACGGAGAAGACCTGAAAACCTATCAATCCGACTGGCAAAACCTGAAAAATAAACTTGCCCGGAAATATGAGGTCAAAGAGTATGCATTTGGCAGTGAAGTGCGCGAAGGAGTGGATTTTGAAATGACCGACAAAATCACCAACCTGTCCCAGATAGTTTCCAGCGTATCTGACTTGTATGGCAACCAAAACCTCGGAGCGCTGGTGATGGCCACCGACGGGATTTACAACGAGGGCAGCAATCCGCTGTACTCCGGCGCCAAACTCAACGCTCCCGTTTTTGCCATTGCGCTGGGAGATACGACCCAGAAAAAAGACCTCGTTCTGAAGCGGGTTTTCCACAATAAAATCGCCTACCTCGGAGACAAATTCAACGTGCAGATGGATATTGCCGCCCGCAACTGCGTCGGTAGCTCCTCCACGCTCAGCGTCTCAAAAGTGGAGGGCGCCCAGGTGCGCAACCTTCAGCAAATTCCATTAGCCATTGATAAGAATGATTTTTTCACCACCCGTGAAATTACCTTAGACGCTTCCCAGAGCGGCGTGCAGCGCTACCGCATCACCCTGACTTCCGTGCAGGGAGAAGCCTCGGCAGTCAATAATAGCAGGGACTTTTTCGTGGATGTGCTCGACGCCCGTCAGAAGCTGCTCCTGCTGGCCAACGCCCCTCACCCCGACATTTCGGCTCTGCGCCAGACCCTGGAGCGCAATAAAAACTATGTGGTAACGGTAGCCTACGTAAAGGATCTAAAAGTGAACCTGGCCGATTTTGATTTCGTCCTGCTCCACAATCTGCCGAGTGCTACGAACGATATTTCCTCTATTTTAAACCAGTTGGATGCCCGCAAGATTTCCAGAATGTTCATCGTCGGCACACAGACGAACTTAGCCCGATTCAATCAGGTGCAGCCCCTGTTGACGATTAAAGGCGATCAGCGAAACACCAACGACGTGCAGGGGATTTTCAATCCTGACTTCAGCCTGTTTACGGTGGACGACAACCTGCGCAACAACCTGCCGACATTCAATCCTCTGACGGCGCCCTTTGGCGATTTCCAGGTAAAGGGCAATGCGCAGGTGCTTCTCTATCAGCGCATTGGGCGGGTGGATACCAAATATCCCCTCCTCCTTTTTGGAGAAGAAAACGAGGTAAAGATTGCTGTCCTTGCGGCGGAAGGCATATTCAGATGGCGACTGTTCGATTACCTCCAACACCAAAGCCACGACATTTTTGCCGAACTGATTGGGAAGAATTTCCAGTACGTGACGGTGAAAGCGGACAAGCGCCGGTTCAGGGTGTCCGTTAGCAAGAGCATTTTTAATGAAAATGAACCGGTCATTCTCGACGCCGAACTGTACAACGAAAGTTACGAACTTATTAACGAGCCTGACGTCAGCCTCACGATCGTCAACGAGGAGGGCAAAGACTTCAATTACACTTTTAATAAAGCCTCTAAAAGCTATACGCTGAATGCCGGAGTCTTTCCGGTAGGAAATTACCGCTTCCGCAGCGGGGTAGTTTTCAATGGCCAGAATCTGACTTTCGATGGCCAGTTCAGCGTCCAGCCCATTCAGCTGGAACTGTACGAGACGAGTGCCGACCATGCGCTGCTCCGTCGCCTGTGCGATGAGTTTGGAGGTCAGCTTTTCTATCCCGGCCAATTGTCCGATCTGGGCGACGCCCTGCTGGCGAAGGATATCAAGCCGGTGATCTACTCCTCTACCCGTACCCGTTCTGTCATCAACCTGAAATGGATTTTCTTCCTCCTGCTGGGCATGCTGTCCTTAGAGTGGTTCCTGCGCCGGTATTTTGGCGCATATTGAGCCAGGTTGAAATTCCCCTTTGGAGAAATTCAGCGATGAAAGTCAGGATGGGAGAGAAGGCCTTTCCTAAAATTTAAAACTGGAATAAAGCAATTGCGGAAGGGTCACTGTTTGAAAAGTGAATCTACGAATACCCTTTTGTTGAAGATTTGCAGTTTGTCCATGGCCTCGCCAATCCCGATGTATTTGATGGGAATCTTGAACTGGTCGGAAATGCCGATGGCTACTCCTCCTTTGGCAGTACCGTCTAATTTGGTCAGAGCTAAGCAGGAAACTTCTGTGGCTGCCGTGAATTGTTTGGCCTGTTCGATGGCGTTTTGGCCGGTGGTGGCGTCGAGGATGAGGAGCACGTCGTGAGGTGCTTCCTCCAGGCGTTTGCTGACGGAGCGTTTGATTTTCCCCAACTCGTTCATCAGGTTGATTTTGGTATGCAGGCGCCCGGCGGTATCAATGATGGCTACGTCGCAATTGTTTTTGATGGCGTAATCCACCGTTTCATAGGCTACGGCGGCGGGGTCGGTGTTCATACCTTTGGCGTAAAAATCGCAGCCGACGCGATCCGACCATATCTTCAATTGATCCACGGCGGCAGCCCGGAAGGTGTCTCCGGCGCCGATAACGACTTTTTTTCCCTGCTGCTTAAACTGGTAGGCCAGCTTTCCGATGGTCGTCGTTTTCCCCACTCCATTCACTCCGACGACGAGCAGGACGTAGGGCTTCACCCCTTCGGGCGTCGAAAAATCCTCGACGTCTCCCGTGTTATTTTCTTCCAACAACTGGACGATTTCATCTCGCATAAGCCCGTTTAGCTCATTGATATTCAGGTACTTGTCGCGCTTTACGCGCTCCTCAATGCGCTCGATAATTTTGATGGTGGTGTCTAAGCCTACGTCCGATGCGATGAGCAGAGCCTCTACTTCGTCTAATACTTCGACGTCAATGGTGGATTTGCCGGCGACGGCTTTTGTGAGTTTGTCGAAGAGGCCGGTTTTGGTTTTTTCGAGACCCTTGTCTAAGTCCTGCTCCTTTTCTTTAGAAAAAAATTTTTTAAAAAAACTCATCTGATCGTGGTTGGAAGTTTTTGGAAAATAAAAAACGTATTGGAAGTAAACAGCAAAGGCTTTTCTTAAAACTAATTTAAGAAAAGCCTTTAGGATTCACCGGGTGGACAGGGGAATTTCTTATTTCTGGTCGAAGAATTCCTTCACTTTATCCTTGTGGATCATCACCTCTTTATAGGTGTATTTGCCTGTCTTTGGGTCTTTGACGCTCTTGACTACTTTCACAAAGTCCCGGCCGCTTCCGGCATTTTGGGAACGTTGGGAGACTTTAGCGTTCTTGGATACTTTTGCCATGATGGTAAAGGTTGAAAATTAAGGAATAAGCATTAAAATTCAGGAACAACGTCCATTGCTAAAAGATTACTTAATCTCTTTGTGAACGGTCATTTTTTTCAAAAAGGGGTTGTACTTTTTGATTTCAAGCCGGTCGGGGGTGTTTTTCCGGTTCTTTTGAGTGACGTATCTCGATATACCCGGCACGCCTGATTTGCGCTGCTCTGTACATTCGAGGATAATCTGTATCCGGTTTCCTTTAGCTTTCTTTGCCATTTTTAAAAAATTTCAGTCATTAAAGTTTAATATCTAAGGCTTCTCCTTTTGCCTGCAATTTCTTTATGTAAGCGTATAAGCCGTGCTTATTGACTGTACGAATAGCGTTGGCAGACAATTTCAGCGTGATCCATTCTCCGGTCTCCGGCACGAAAAAGCGCTTCTTTTGCAAATTGGGCAAAAAGCGCCGACGGGTCTTGCGGTTGGAGTGGGATACCTTGTTCCCGCTGATAGGCCGCTTTCCTGTTAGTTGACAAACTTTTGACATGACTCTCTGATACTTAAGTTTTGAGTTGCTGAATCCTTTTAAGTTTGAGTTACCAGTTTTTTAACTCAAAACTTTTTTAGTGACTCCGGGAGGACTCGAACCTCCAACCTTCTGATCCGTAGTCAGATGCTCTATCCAATTGAGCCACGGAGCCGTTTTTTTCTGAGAAACACCGGACAAACATTACAGAAGAAAGAGGTTTGTTTAGCGTTTATTTTTTTCAAAAATTATTGCCTTCAAAAGCACTTTTTTCAAAGGCGGGTGCAAAAATAGCGCTTTCGCAAACAAAGAAAAATTTTTTGATAAAAATAGTTCCACTTCTGAATTCTTAAATCTCAAAAAAATGGAGATAAGAAGCGTCTCTTCTCAAAGAATGGTTACATTTGCCGACACTTTCGCCCCCGGTATAGCCAACCAGGTAGATAAAAGAAAAGTTTTAATCAAAACCTAACAGGATGAAAAAATCTAAATTTCGTTCTACCGTCTGGATAATCCTCACTTCTATTAGTTTAATGTGCTACGTATATCTTCACGTAGTCAGTGCGCAGGAGATGGGGGGTAATTCCACCGCTCTTTGTCTCGTCCAACAAGAGCGGGGAGAGGAACTACACAAGGACGCTAAAGTTATCTTCCCCGGTCTGGTACTGATACACAAGGCCATGACTATCGCCAAATCCATTTTAATAAAAGACTGAAAACAAAAAGGCAATCCAATTACTACGGCCTTCCGGCAGCCGCATCGGAAGGTCTGTTTATGTTATGACTGACCGTGCTTCTTCCAATAGCGCAAAAGACCGGCGACGCTCATCCAGCAGGGGTTGGCGTTTTCATATTTTTCCAAATCCTCTCCTTTCACGCCGGCTTCCACCAACTGGCGAACCACATAAGCCTGAAATATCGGCGTGATTTCATCGGCGGGCATTCCATTTTCCCAATATGGCTTTATCCAGTTCGCCCAGTTCTTCAGGCGGCCTTCCAACTCTTCCAAATGGGGCTTCGGCTGATCCACCCTGCCAAAGTGCGTGAGGTATAGCTCATCGAATCGCTTGGTTTTGATAGTGCGAATGGATTTACTCCAGGCCTGTAAATCTATGTCTGGCGGAGGGCAGGGCGCCATGACCACCTTGTTATCTCCGATGCGGATGCCGGCGACGTCTCCTGTGAAAAGACTGCGGTTCAGTTGCCAGGCGATGTGGTGAATAGCGTGTCCCGGCGTATGCCAGGCTTTGAAATTAGTCTTGCCGATTTTTATCTTTCCCCTGTCCTGAACGGGAATTAACTGTTCTTCGGGGATGGGCTGAAGGTCGCCCCACAGCCGATCCATATCGTCCTGATAAATGCGGCGGGCGGAGGCCAGCAGTTTTTCTGGATTTTGGAAATGCGGCTTGCCGAGTGGGTGCAGGTATATTTTTGCACCGTGCCTCGCAAAGACCCAGGCGGCTCCGCCGTGGTCGAGGTGGATATGCGTGAGGAAAACATGTCGGACGTCTTCAAGGCGGCAGCCGTTGTCCCTGAGTCCGGCCTCCAGCGCTCCGAGCGTGGAATGTGGGCCTGTTTCAATTAGCGCGGGGCCTTCGTCGGTCTCGATGAGGAAAGAGGCTATAGTCTCAGGATGCCCCGAAAATTGAAGGTCAATTATTTTAATCATGTCGGTTAGGTGTTTATTCAAAATAAAAACGGAAGAGCAGGGGCGGAAGAATCTTTAGCGGCTTCTTTTGCTAAATTTGAGGCACAAGGTAATAAAATGATTCAATTTAAAAACGACCAAATAATTGTCTTTACCAGCTCGCTTTACAAGACGACGTCCAGCCTGATTCACACGCCGGATTTGCTGCTGTTAGTGGATCCCAACTGGCTGCCGCAGGAACTTGAGGCAATACGACGGGAGCTGGATTCCATTAGGAAAGACAATCGGCCTTTCTATCTGCTTTTTACCCATTCTGACTTCGACCATATCTTGGGCTATGGAGCATTTCCCGGGGCGAGGGTCATCGCTTCCGATTTTTTTTCCAAAAATAAAGAGAAGGAAAATATCGTGGAGCAAATCCTGAAATGGGATGCGGAATATTACATTTCCAGAGACTACCCCATTGAATACCCGGGGGTAGATTTTCCCATTAAAAGAGAAGGGCAGACGCTGGAAATAGGGAATACCCGGCTTACTTTTTATCTGGCGCCCGGGCATACCGGAGATGGAATTTTTGCCATAGTGGAACCGACAGACGAGGGGATAGAGGAGACGGAAAACGGAAAGCGTCCCGCTATTTGGATAGCTGGAGATTATTTGAGCGATGTTGAGTTTCCGTTCATTTATTTTAGCAGTAATGACTATGAGCGCACGCTGGAGAAAGTGGATTTGATTTTGGAAAAGCACAATATCCAATTGATGATTCCCGGCCATGGCAGCGCCGCCTTTTATCGGGATGAAATCCGAAAGCGGCAACAGGAAGCTATCCAGTATTTGCGAACTTTGAGGGAATGCCTGGAGCGGGGGATAGATTTTCCAATGGAAAAACTATGGGAGCGCTACGCCTACAGCAGGGGATTAGCGCCTTGTCACGAGGAAAATATTCGATTTCTCCGCAGCGAACTCGGCCTCTAATCAAACGCGATTCCTTACAACGCTTGATGAAAATTTATCATTCACGGCCTATTTTTTGCAAACAGACTTCCTTTAAATCACAAATGCTGCTGTCTGGTAATACCTTTGTAGCGTTTTTTAAAATCTTTTTTTTGCCAGGTAATGACAGAATAGGCGCGGCGTTCAACTTACCGACGTAAATATTTCCACCACCTGTTAGTCTTACCGGCTCCAAGAGCATCAAACATGAAGTACTTTTTTTTAATCCTTGCAACCACAATTTTTTGGGTAGCCTGTAAGAATGACGTCGAAAAAGAGGAGCAGGTAACAGAGGCAGAGATATCCAAAGCCACCACTCCTTCCAATGTTCAGGCGGAAGCAGACCAGGATCAGTCTCCTTTGGTTCTTCCCCCCACCAAAGACGGTATCACTAAAACTGTCGCCGTTTTTGATTCAGTCACGCAGAGAGTTTTGGACATCGAGAAGCCGATCAACCCAATCAGCACAGCCATTGGCCCAAATCCCCTGATAAAAAAAGACCCCGTGAAACCGGTATATCAAAAACCCAATCCGACCACGCCACAGGAAAGCAGGGTCGTCAGGGTTTTGACTAAGAACTACTGGGTCGTCTGGGGATTGCTGCGCATCAACGACAGAGAAGCCAACCGATACAATCAGGGAACCTGGTTTAAATTAAATGAAGACGGCACCTATGAATATGGCTTTTTGGAGAAGAAGATTGGCTCTGGCGCCTGGATTTTTGACGGCCACAACGCCCGCCTTCGTTTGGACTCCGAAATTTTTGGCGACGACAGAGACTGGCGAATTATGATTAATAATGAAGAAAACCAGATGGTGTGGTCGGGCGTCCCCGACAAGTACACGACGGATATTCAGTTTAAACTGGAAAACTTCCTGTTTATTCCTAAAAGCCGACAGGACATAGGGTTGCCGGAGTGATCATTTCAACACTTAATTTTTTCTTTTAAAAAAGTAACCGGAGGATGTATTATTCGCCCTCCGGTTATTTTTTGCGGCTATTCAGGCTCTTTTAAAATTCAAGGTAATTCTCCTTTAGAAGGCGGTTAAAATTTGCGGAAAAACCCGAAGTAAATTTGTATTGATTTATCTTTCGAGATAAATCATCTGCGGAAAATCCGGTAGAGGAGAAACCGCATTAAGTTAAACGCTTACCTTTTTTCTTTTTCCAAAATTTCAATTTTTTGGACAGCTTCTTTTGGATTGCATGGATTCTACTACATTTGAAAACCTGATAAAGCTTTAGTCAAAAAAAATACTTTCTATGCAAAACGAATCCACTTCCATCCGCAAAAAGCCCATTCTTTCTTTTTGGCAAATCTGGAACATGAGCTTTGGCTTTTTGGGTATTCAGTTTGGCTTTGCCCTACAGAATGCCAACGTCAGCCGGATTTTTGAAACGCTCGGCGCCAGTGTGGAAGATATCCCCATTCTTTGGGTGGCCGCTCCCGCCACCGGCCTCATTGTTCAACCCATTGTCGGCTATATGAGCGATCGCACCTGGAATCGCCTGGGCAGAAGACGGCCTTATTTTTTGGTGGGCGCCATTCTGGCTTCTTGCGCTCTATTCCTCATGCCCAATTCCCCGGCGCTCTGGGTGGCGGCTGGAATGTTGTGGATCATGGACGCTTCTATCAATATTTCAATGGAGCCTTTCCGCGCCTTTGTCGGCGACAACCTGCCCGACGAACAACGCACAACGGGCTTTGCCATGCAGAGCCTGTTTATCGGAACGGGGGCCGTCATAGCTTCCATGCTGCCCTATGTCCTGTCTCATTGGTTGGGAGTCAGCAACACGGCGCCTGAAGGCATTATTCCCAATTCTGTGAAATGGTCGTTTTACGCCGGCGGCCTGGCCTTTTTCTTCGCCGTGCTTTGGACCGTCTTTCGTTCGCATGAATATTCACCGGAAGAACTGGCCTCCTTCAGCGACCATGCCCAGGATGCGGAGGACTCAGAAAAGCCCCTCGACCCGGATGAATTGTTGAAGAGATCCAACCAAATGATTACCTATGGCTTTGTTTTTTTCCTCGTTAGCGCTGCAATGGATTGGTGGTTTGCTCATGCCAATTTGAAAAAGGATTTGTATGTGCTTTCTATCGGATTGAATGTCGTCGGAATACTGTTCATAGCTGCCGGATATTTTTGGAAAAAGGGAAAGACCAACAGTTTTATCACGATCATGTCGGATTTGCTGAACATGCCCCCCACCATGAAGCAGTTGGCGGTGGTGCAGTTCTTTTCCTGGTTTGGTCTTTTTGCGCTGTGGATTTACACGACCTCTGCCGTGACGAGTCATATATTCGGCTCCTCTGATCCGACTTCGCAGGCTTACAACGAGGGCGCCGACTGGGTGAATATTTGCTTTGCCGTGTACAATGGAGTAGCGGCTTTGGCGGCTTTCCTGCTTCCTGTTCTTGCCAGGAAATTCAACCGAAAAATAACCCACGTCATCTGCCTGACATTGGGGGCGATAGGCTTCATCTCCGTGTACTTTGTCAGGGAACCCAACCTGCTGCTCCTGCCAATGGTAGGAATTGGTTTTGCCTGGGCGAGTATTCTTTCCATGCCCTACGCGATGCTCACCGGCTCGCTGCCCGCTAAAAAGATGGGCTACTTCATGGGCGTTTTCAATTTTTTCATCGTCATTCCGCAGTTGCTGGCGGCCTCGGTTCTGGGATTTCTGGTCTCCAAATATTTTGACCACCAGGCCATTTATGCGCTGTTCATCGGCGGCGTGTCTCTTGTCCTCGCTGCATTGGCGACCTTTAGAGTAGATGATGTGAGCGCATCTGATTTTGATTGAGCTGAGAGCTATGAGTAAAATAAGACCCCTTTCTTCGCAGAGAGGGAGAAAGCGGGAGAGTGAGAAAGAGGAATTAATCCTCGTTTCATTGGTCTGAAATAAGATGGGAAAATGCCAGTATCACATCGGCATTTCCTGGAATAAGACGACTCAAAAGCTGAATGCCCAGTGCAGGAAAAACCCGTATTCATTTAGCTTATTTCTGCTCAGTTCAAAGTTGACGACCTTGTCATAATACAGTATGAGGTCGAAGCCAATGCCCGTTCCCCACAATAGTTCGTTGCTCAGAGAATTGTCCTTTTTGTAAAAGGGATTGTTCACGTAACCAAATTCATTGTGGATGACGAGGAACAATTTCAGGGGCATTTTTTTAAAAGATTCTAAGCGCATGTATCGCCCCAGATTTATTTCCCGATTAAAAAGGTTATAGCGCAGGGTTTCTTTGTGAAGGATAAAATCCAACCCGTCCACGACGTACAATTCGTACCCGCGGACGAAATCATCTCCATAGCCCAGCGCTTTGCTGTTGTAAAAGGGTTGCTTGCCTCGAATCAGACCGGCTCTCCCCTTTAGCGACAAGCCCACACTCCAGGCCTGGGAGAGAGAAAAAAACTGCTGGAGAGAAGCCCCCAGATAAAGCGCATGGATATCCTCCGAGAGACCCAGTCCAGACTCCTGCAAGGTAGCGCCAAAGAAAAATCCGCCCATCGGATAAGGCCTGATATCCCGCTTGTCAATAGAAAAGCGATAGCTGAATTCCGGATAGCGCTGTTCATTTTTATTCAGGAAAAAATCGGGATTAAGTTCCTGTCGCACAGATTCGTGGATGATATTATGATGGTAGGAGAGTTTAAACTGATGCACAAAATCGAGACGGCGACGGTAAATCATTCCGGCGCCCACGCGGAAGCGCCTCAGTAAGGGGGTTTCGCCATTACGACTGAAAATCAATTCATTATCAATCGTATTGAAGCCTATTTCTTTCTCGCGGGTGTGCAGAAAATCCAGCCTCATCCCCAGCGTTCGCTTCCTGTTGAAATACGGCAGGGTGTAAACTAACTCATATTTTTTTGTAAAACCGACCTGCACGACGGCCTTCAGCAAATCGTTTCGCCCCGTAAAATTGGTGTGGTAAAAGCGCACGCCGAGGTTGAGCCGCCGCAGGGAGTGGTCGTAAGTTTCCCACCAGACGTTGAAATTCCGGTCGGCCAGTTCAGCTATCGGAAAGGGGAAAATGTACCAGCCTTCCTGCACTTCTATGGATAGGCTGACTTCGCCGGTCGCTCCTATCCAGTTTTTGAAATAAATATGAGCGGTGGTAAAAAGGCCGGTGTTCAGTATTTTTAGTTCATTTTTCTGAATGCGGTTAGACAGATCGGAAACTGCTAAGGTATCGCCCACCTGAAAATCCAGTTCGCGGAGAATGATATCTGTTTTGGTATGCTTATTCCCTTCGACAAAAATGTCCAGAATCGTCACAACTTCCGGTTCCGCCGAAGGAGTCGAATCCATTTTAAAAGATTGCTGGGCAAAAGATAAAGCGGGGAATAGCAGACAGGCCAGGCAAATGCTGAAGCACCGGAAAAGCAGACAGGGAAATAAAATGATGGAGGAGTTTCTCTTTTTCATTCCCTGCGAAGGTATAACGTCCAAATCTTCCGCTTATAATTTCCGCACACTCATTGTCACAGTTGATAAAAAATTCAGACTATTGCCGTATAGTTATCAACCGCCTTTTAACCGCGACTATTTTTTTTTAAAAAAAGCTGTCGCAAAAATTTTTGAAATAATAAAAAGGGAGTGAAAATTCGGACGCCATCAAACACACTCCTGTCCGCCACTCATTATGTTTCAGGATCCGCTCATCAGAATTTTGTTGCTCCCCATTTCTCTGCTTTACGGCTTAGGCATCAGTCTGCGCGACTTTTTCTATCGGCACAAAATCCTCATCGGCGTCAAATTCGACCTGCCGGTCATCTCCGTCGGCAACCTGGCGATAGGCGGTGCAGGAAAAACGCCGCATATAGAATACCTGATTCGCCTCCTGTCGCCCTACTTAGATGTGGCAACGCTGAGCCGGGGCTATCGTCGTAAGACGCAGGGACACCAGATCGTACAGGCCTGGAATAATGTGGAGCAGGTGGGCGACGAGCCGCTGATGTTTAAGCGCAAATTCCCGGAGACTTTTGTGGCTGTCAATGAAAACCGGACATTGGGAATCCCGCACTTGCTTCAGGACGCTCCCCGCACGCAGGTCGTCCTTCTCGACGACGCTTTTCAGCATCGCTCTGTCAGCCCCGGTCTGAATATACTGTTGACGGAGTACAGCCGCCCTTTTACCCGGGACTTCCTGCTGCCCTCTGGCCGCCTTCGGGAATGGCGCAGCGCATATCGGCGCGCGGATATCATCGTCATTTCAAAATGCCCGGAGGATATCACTGCGGAAGAGCGCCAGGCTATGGAAAAGCAAATCCAGCCTTTCCCACATCAGCAAATTTTCTTTTCCAGCTATCGCTACCTGCAACCCCGGTATATTTGGAACCCTGCTTATCGCGTTGAATTACAAGAGGATATATCCGTCCTGGCCGTTTGCGCAATAGCCAATACGGACTACCTGATAAAATATTTGGAATCAAAAAGCGGAGTAGTGCGGATAAGGGAATACGAGGATCACCACTACTTCACCGAGTCGGACTTGGAAGATATTGAAAGGGTTTTCAAAGCTATGCCCGGCAGCAAAAAGCTCATACTCACCACCGAAAAGGACGCTGTCCGCATGGAACTTCACCGCCAGTGGATTTTGGAAAAAAAATGGCCGATGATCGTGCTACCGGTAGAAGTATATTTCCACGACCGCGACGGAGAGCGCTTCGACAAGCTGGTGAAGGAATTTCTGCTAAGCTTTAAAGCATGAGGGTTTTGACGCCGTCCGCTCCTTTCACGAAAAAATCGTAACTACTTAGGTACTATGCAGGCAAAGTCCGATAGGAAGGGAGTGTTCCTTCGGATAATACCCTTAAAAAATCAGACCACAAGTTAAGTTGAACGCGTTGAGCTATTAAGCGGCCAAAGCATGTTTGGTTTGGTTGATAGGGTTTC
>CAZXQI010000061.1:0-20915 GCA_964643005.1 uncultured Saprospiraceae bacterium
GTCTGACAACTGAAATGGTCAACCTCCCGAATCAGCCTTTTCTGTCGAAAGTGGATTACCGCAATACGCCTAAAATCTGGCTGAAACTTATCCGCTTTAATGACGAGCGCAGAGAACAATACGATAAGCTGCAAGGCGAAACTGAGTCCAATACGAAAACCCTTGAATTTTTAAATAAAATCAGCCCTCTGAAAACCTGGAACATCGAATTGAAGGACGACGGCGATTACAGAGCGCATTCAACGGAAGTAAAAGTGGATGGCCTGGATCCCGGCCAATACGTTTTAATGATTTCTGAAAGTTCCGACTTTTCCGAAGCTGGCGGAGCCAGTGGATATGTTTTTACCAATGTTTCCAATATCGGCTACTGGGAGCGCCAGGGCGACTCTCAGGGAATTAGTTTCGTAGTTTTTGACCGCAAAAATGGCAATCCGATAAAGGGTGCGACGGCGGAGATTTTCAGCCAGTCCTATAACTCTGTTTTTAGAAAATACGAATGGAAGAAAAAAGGATCCGGCAGGAGCGACTCCAACGGATTTATTCAGCCGAAGCTCTCAGAAAGCAACGACCGCAATTTCAGGATTCACTTTTACAATGGAAAAGACAGCCTCCTCACAGACGAAAACTATTACAACTACGCCTTCAATACCGGTAAAAATTACTATCAGCAAACCCGTTTCTTCCTCGACCGCGCCATTTACCGGCCGGGACAAACCATCTATTTCAAAGGTATCGCTATGGATTTCGATGAGAACAGGCTGCCCACCGTCATCAAAAACAAAGCAGTTACCGTCCTCTTCCGGGATGTCAACAGGCAGGAAATCAGCAGACTGAAATTGCGCACGAATGAGTACGGAACTTTCAATGGGCAATTTACCGCTCCCCTCAGCGGCTTACTGGGTAGCATGCAAATTGAATCCAGCATAGGAGGACAGTCGCAGTCATTTCGGGTGGAGGAATACAAGCGACCCAAATTTGAAGTGAGCTTCGAGCCGGTCGAAGGCAGCTACCGCCTGAATGAAACCGTGGCTGTTCAGGGTCGGGCTATCGCTTATGCAGGCAGCAATATTGACGGGGCGCAGGTGAGCTGGCGGGTGGTACGGGAAGTCAGTTTTCCCTGGCTGCCTTGGTGGTATCGCGGGTGGTTCCCCTATCGCGGCGAAACCATGGAAATCGCCAACGGAAGGACAGCTACCGACGCCGAAGGAAAATTTGAAATTCAGTTTTCCGCATTGCCCGATCGCAGCATTCCAAAAGACCAGAAGCCGCAATTTACCTATACCCTGTACGCCGACGTCACAGATATTACAGGCGAAACGCAAAGCGCACAAGACTATATTTCCGTCGGCTACCTCTCCCTGAATTTGGATGCAGTCATCGCCGGAGAAGTCAATTTGGACAGCTTGAAAAAAATAGCCATCGTGACGGAAAACCTGAATGGTCGGTTCCAGCCGATCCAGGGTACGGCAACGCTTGATCTGCTCCGCTCTCCCAAAGGAATATACCTGCCCCGCTACTGGGAACAGCCCGATCGCCAAAACATGACCGAAGCTGAGTTCAGGCGCAGCTTTCCGCAATTCGCATGGACCAACGAGGATCAGCCCCAAAGTTGGCCTGTCGAGCGCAGGGTTTTGGATGAAAAATTCGACACGGAAAAGTCGCGGGATCTGCTACCTGGAAAAGTCAGACTTACACCTGGCTGGTATGTCCTCACCCTTACTGCCCGGGATATTTTCGGAGAAAAAATTGAGGTGAAAAAATATTTCAGCGGTTACGACCTGGATGAAAAGAAACTTCCGGCGCCCGCTATAGGCTGGCATGTTTTGGAAAAAAAGTCTTTTGAACCTGGCGCCGTCGCCCCACTCTATTTTGGCAGCTCCGGCAAAATACTTCCCGTCCTGCTCGAAATAGTGAAGGACGACAAGGTTTTGCAGCGCAAATGGATAGACGTCAAAGGCTGGGAGATGGTGAACTTTGAAGTGAAGGAAGCCCATCGCGGCTCAGTGACCTATCTATATTCCTGGGCTGCCTGCAACCGCACGCAAAACACCATCTCAACGATTGAGGTTCCCTGGAGCAACAAAGACCTGACGATTGAATACGGAACCTTCCGGGATAAACTGCTGCCCGGACAGCAGGAGGAATGGATCCTAAAAATCAAAGGCCCCAGGGGAGAAAAAGTCGCCGCCGAAATGGTCGCCGCCATGTACGATGCCTCCTTAGATGTATTTGCCGCTAACAACTGGAATCTCAATGTCTGGCCAACAAGCTGGTCCCGGGTGCGCTATGCCGGCGGAGCTTATCGTCAGGTTGGTTTTTCCAGACTGACGCCTTCCATACAGCCTGAATTTGGGAAAGCTGAGGGTCGGAGTTACAGCAGTCTGAACTGGTTTAGCTGGTATATGTATGAGAACTATGGCCACCCTTTCGCCAGATTTGAAATGCTTTCAAAAAGAGCTGCTGGAATTACTAATTACGATACTTCCCCGCCACCACCTTCGGCAGCCCTGGAAATGGAAGCTCCTATGATCCGGGAAGATATGGTACTGGATAATAAAGAAGCCGGAATCGGCGGTAATGCGGCAAAGCCTGAGCGGCAGGAAACCGACCTCTCTGCTGTCAAAGTTCGTACAAATCTGAATGAAACGGTTTTCTTCTATCCCAGCCTAATGACCGACGAAGAAGGAAACGTCGCGATCAAATTCACGATGAACGAAGCGCTCACCCGATGGAAGTTCCTCAGTCTGGCAACCACGCCCGACCTGAAAATCGGCGCTGCCATGCGAGAGATTCTTACCCAAAAGGATTTGATGGTCATGCCCAACCCGCCCAGATTTTTTAGGGAAAATGACGAAATCGAATTCACGGCCAAAGTTTCCAACCTGACAGATAAGGCGATGAACGGCGAAGCCCGCCTCGAATTAGTCAATGCACTGACCGGCGAAAAACTGAATTGGCAGCAGATATCGCCGGCGCCTCAGACCATCGGCTTTTCCGCAGAGGCTAAGCAGTCGGCGCGCTTAGCCTGGGTCTTCAGGGTCCCTGACATTGCAGAGGTTCCGGTGATTGAACACACGGTGATTGCAGTTTCCGGCGAGTTTAGCGACGCCGAGCGCAGCGCAGCGCCTGTACTCTCCAACCGCATGTTGGTGACCGAAAGTCTCCCCCTGCCCGTTCGCGGAAATGAGACTAAAAACTTCGTTTTCAATTCTTTGAAAAATAATAATTCTAATACCCTGCGCCACGAGGGAATGACTCTGGAATTTACTCAAAATCCCGCGTGGTATGCCGTGCAGGCACTGCCTTACCTCATGGAGTACCCCTACGAGTGCAGCGAGCAGATTTTCTCCCGCTTCTATGCCAACAGCTTAGCTACCTCCGTGGCCAGGTCGCACCCGAAAATCAAATCGGTGTTCGACGCCTGGCGGCAATACCAGCCGGAGGCGCTCGCCAGTAATCTGAGTAAAAATCAGGAACTAAAAACCGCCCTGTTGGAGGAAACGCCCTGGGTGCTACATGCCCGGAGCGAAGAGCAGCAAAAGCAAAACATCGCCCTGCTCTTCGATCTCAACCGAATGGCTAATGAGCAGGAGACGGCATTGAAAAAGCTGAAAGACCGGCAGTTGCCGGGCGGCGGCTGGGCCTGGTTCGCAGGTGGAAAAGACGACTGGTACATTACGCAGCACATCGTCGGGGGAATGGGTCATTTGCAAAAGCTCGGCGTTCAGGATATCCAGGAAAATCCATCTATCTGGCAAATGGTTGAAAATGCCGTCAGCTACTGCGATGACAGAATCGTCGAACAATACGAGCAGTTAGAGAAGGCCGTCAAGGAGGGCAAAGCCAAATGGGAGGACGATCACCTCAACTATTCGGCGGCGCACTACCTCTACGCCCGCTCCTTTTTCCTGGAAGACAAATCGGCGCTGGCCGGCAAAGGCAATGGAGCCGGCGACAAAGGCAGGCAGTACCTTCAGTTGAAGGGAAAGGCGGCGCAGGTTTTCGATTACTACATTGGACAGGCTGAAAAATACTGGTTGAACAAGGGCATGTACTCAGAAGGTATGCTGAGCCTGGCGCTGAACCGCACAGGGAAAATGACCGCAGCCCAAAATATCGTCCGCTCGCTGAAAGAGCGCTCCCTGAACAGCGGGGAGCTGGGCATGTACTGGAAATATCCCACCGGCTGGTGGTGGTATCAGGCGCCCATCGAAACGCACTCCCTCATGATCGAAGTATTCAGCGACGTAGCCAGGGATCCGGAGGCAGTGGACAACCTGAAACTGTGGCTGCTGAAAAACAAACAGACAAACCACTGGAAGACGACGAAGGCCACCGCTGCCGCCGTTTATGCGCTGCTGAGCAATGGCGACAACTGGCTGCTGGACAGCGAGCCGGTTCAAATTACTTTCGGCGACCCCAGTTCCAAAAAGGCCGCTGAACGCAAAGAGGCCATCGCAAAGGCTCAGGCCAGTGCAGAAGCCGGAACAGGCTATTTCAAACTGCGCTTTGACGGCAAAGACCTCAGTCAGGATATGTCCGCCATCAGCGTCAGCAATCCCAACAATGTCGCGGCCTGGGGAGCGCTGTACTGGCAGTACTTTGAGCAGATGGACAAGATCAGCACCTTCGAAGAGACGCCGCTAACGATTAAAAAGCAGCTTTTCAAAGTCGTCAACACGGCTACGGGTGAGGCTCTGTCGCCCATTGCCGAAGGCGAAAAACTCCAGGTAGGCGAGAAACTAAAAGTCCGCATTGAATTGCGCGCGGACAGAGACATGGAGTACGTCCACATGAAAGACATGCGGGCCGGTAGTTTTGAGCCAGTCAATGTTTTGAGTCAGTACAAATGGCAGGGCGGCTTAGGCTACTACGAAAGTACCCGCGACGCTTCGACCAACTTCTTTTTCTCATATTTACCAAAAGGTACCTACGTCTTCGAGTATCCCCTGTGGGTCGCTTACAACGGAGATTTCTCCACCGGCATCACTACCATACAGTGCATGTACGCACCCGAGTTTAGCAGTCACTCGGAAGGCATGCGCGTACAAGTGGGAGAAAAGTAAAAATTCTGTCAGAAGGTATTTGAGAACCACGAAAGGCACGAAAAGAACCACGAAAGGCACGAAAAACACGAAAAAAGGCACGAAAAACACGAAAATTTTGAAGTCAATCCTTCACGTGTATTTCGTGCCTTTCGCGCCTTTAGTGGTCGTTAAAAGAAATCAGGAATTGATAAGCTCTTCAGCTTTAAGCGGAACAATCCATCCATGCGTGTCTTTGATCCGTCCAGAGCGAAGCCCGTCAATAGAGCTTTTGACAAAGTTGCTCACTTCAAAGGTCTCCACCGGCGGAAGTTCCATTACCAGGTCTTCGTAGGCGATGTGCGAGACGTTGGAGACGACGGCGGCGGTACCTGCGCCAAAAGCTTCTTGTAGGGTTCCATTTTTATGAGCATCTACCACTTCCTGGATAGTGAGCGGATATTCCTCTACATCATAGCCTGCTTCCTTCAGTATATGGAGCGAGCTATCGCGGGTAATTCCTCTTAGGATGGTTCCGTAAAGCGGCGGAGTAATGACCTTGCCATTGATGACGAAGAAGATATTCATCGTGCCGCATTCCTGCACGTATTTGAATTCGTGAGGGTCGAGCCAGAGCACCTGGTCGTAGCCTTTTTCCTGAGCCAGTTTAGCGGGCAACAGGGTTCCGCCGTAGTTACCGGCAGCTTTGGCCTCGCCCGTTCCGCCGTTGACGGCTCTGACGTAATGCGTTTCGGCCAAAAGGCGAACGGGTTTTGGATAATAAGGGCCAACCGGGCCGAGAATGATAAAAAATTTATAGGTTTGAGAGGGTTTTACGCCGATAAACTCGTCCGTGGCAATCATGGTTGGACGAATGTACATGGCGCTGCCTTCCTGGGGTGGAATCCAGCCCTGGTCGAGCTGCACCAATTTTTTCAGGCCGTCTAAAAACATCTCTTCGGGCACAGGCGGCATACACATGCGCTCAGCAGAGAGATTGAAGCGGCGGGCGTGCATTTCGGGGCGGAACAAAAGAGGGACGCCGTCGAAACTTTTAGAGGCTTTCATCCCCTCGAAGATTTCCTGTCCGTAATGCAGCGCCATCGTGGCGGGGTGCATGCTAAAGTTGTGGAAAGGCTCGATCCGGGGATTCTTCCAGACGCCATCAGTGTAGTCGGCGATGAACATGTGGTCGGAGAACAAACGCCCAAAAGGGAGGTTGTTGAAGTCCACCTCGTTTAGGCGGGAGGTTTTAGATTTTGTGATACTTATATCCATTTTCATTTTTTAATAATTTTGCGTAAAGTTATAAAAAGAAGGAGGTTTGCAAAAACATATTTTCTTAAACGGGCTTAAAAAAATGGGAAACAAAATTTTATTCTAAAAATGATAAAACTCGAAGATATCCGCGCCAGCAATATTCTGGACTATGAACTCTACCCATTGTCGGAGGAAACGACTTTAGAAATAACCGGCGAAAATCGCAGGGGTTTGTTAGTCGTTATTGCCGACGAAGAAAAACCAGAGATGAAAAGCTTTTTGGAAAAAATCCTACAAGCCGTTCATTTTTCTATGGATGAAGATGCCTTGACGATTTGGGGACTGGCGTCCGGGCAGTTTGGATTTTCAGACTTCGCCCGTCGGCATCAGGTCTCTCAGGCGCTATTTTTTGGCCTAAATCCCTCAAAGGCAGGGCTGAATTTAGACATTTCTTTTTATAAGCCGGTCATCGTCGGCCAAAAAGCCTTCTTATTTTGCCATAATCTGAGTGAAATTCAGGCTAATCAAACTCATAAACGCCAACTCTGGGAGGCGCTCCAATCCATTTTTTTAAAAAAATAAATTTCACAAGGGTGGCGGGAAAAGCATTTTCTCCCGATTTGCTCCAATGAAATTTTCAATGAACTTTTCTTCCACATGCAGGAACTAATATTTGCTACCGGAAACGCCCACAAGCTAAGAGAAGCGCGCGAGATGTTGGGTGATAAATTTCAGCTAAAAAGCCTGATTGATATCGGCTGCTCCGAAGATATCCCCGAAACTTCTAACAGCATCGAAGGCAACGCTCTACAGAAGGCGCGCTATGTTTTCGACCATTTCGGGATCGATTGTTTCGCTGAGGATACCGGATTGGAAGTAGATTCCCTGAATGGCGAGCCTGGGATTTTCTCGGCACGCTATGCGGGGGAGGCGAAAAACGCTGAGGCCAATATGGATTTGCTCCTGAAAAAAATGGAGGCTGTGGAGAACCGCCGGGCGCAATTCCGCACGGTAATTGCTCTGATTCTGGAAGGAAAGGAATATACTTTTGAAGGTGTCGCCATAGGCGACATTCGAAGAAGTCGCTCGGGAAGCGGAGGTTTCGGCTACGACCCCATTTTTCAACCCGATGGTTTTCATCATACTTTTGCAGAGCTTAGCGCTTCGGAAAAAAATGCCGTCAGCCATCGGGGACAGGCCATTCAAAAGCTAATCAGGTTTTTAAAGAATTTGAGCGATTGAATATCAGAATTAAAAAATGCTAATTTTACACCCCTTTTGCCATCAAAAGCAGATTAGCGATAAATTGCCCGAAAAATGAATTCAGAAAATTTTCATGAATATCTGAAGAACCCTTCTAAGCTTCATCAAATCAACTACCAGGAGTTGAAGAGCCTGACGCTACAATATCCCTATTCGCCCAACCTCAGGTTTCTGCTTTTGGCCAAA
Organism: uncultured Saprospiraceae bacterium; assembly: GCA_964643005.1. Taxonomy (GTDB): domain Bacteria; phylum Bacteroidota; class Bacteroidia; order Chitinophagales; family Saprospiraceae; genus UBA6168. The sequence continues at coordinate 7,734 of CAZXQI010000061.1, forward strand.
AGCATTATCGATAAGCACAAGGATCAGGAGCGCAACCTCACCAAAGCCTCTATTTATTCCCCCGATCGGGATAAATTGCGGAAATTGGTTTTTCAATATTCCAAGCTTCAGGAGATGCCGGAGAATTACGTATTGAAAGAAGATTTTTTGGAACTCCGGGATTTGTCGAGCATTAAAGATGGGGGCGAAAATACATTGGCTGGCGCTCCCGCCGCCAAAGCGATGGAAGCGGAACAGCCAAAAGAAGAAGGGCTAACTTCAATAAAGCCAGACGAGTTATTAACAAATTTTGATAGTTCGGGCTTTTTAGAAGATCAGGACGGTTTAGATTTTCTGGAAGATCTCCCCGAAGATGAAACGCTCCTCGGCGGGATGCCCGCTCCGGAACTTGAAATGTCCAAACCCTCCGGCGAACTGCATCTCGGAGAATCCGCCTCGGGTCATGCAAAGGGAGCGATGGAAGAAAACGCAGCGGAAGAATTTCACTCCGAAGAGCTTGAGGCAGAGATGCCCACCTTTGCCGCCGATTCCAGTTCAGACATAAAAATAGTGCCGGAGCAAACGCAGGCGGAACAGGAAGAACCGATGGTAGGGAACGAGCCGGGGAATGTATCCCCTGTCCAGGCAGCCCCTCCCCATCCAGGCGACGAGCCGTCGGAGTTCTCATCGGAAAATGCGGGGGACGCTTCTCAGGATGAAAATTTAGACCTGGTTACTGGAAACGAACTCCCGGAACTTTTACCGGAAAGCGTTCAGGACGCTTCTCAGGAGGAAACTTCAAAAGCGGCGAAAGAGGAAATTTCCGCAGAAATTTCGGATCAGGCGCAAGCCTCGCCGATGGAGCCTATTCCCTTGCCTAAAAAGGATTTTTCGGGTTGGAAGGCTACTTTTCAGGCGCCCCAGCCCTTGCAACACGGGAAGGAACACAAAGAGGAAAAAACCGTAAAGAAGAAAAAGTCGCCCAAAAAAGCCAGCAAGCGAGATCCGGCCGATAAAATTGCCGAACAAAGCATACAGGAAGACAACGAGATCGTGAGCGAAACGCTGGCTTTGGTGCTGAGTATGCAGGGGCATTACGAAAAAGCCATTTCAATGTATGAGCGCCTGTGTTTGCAATATCCTGAAAAAAGCAGTTTATTTGCGGCCAAAATTGAAATATTAAAAAATAAGATGACCTAACATGTTCTCGTTTCCCCGTGCGAATAGTCTTTCAAGGCTATTTAAACCTGGTTTCGGAGCTGTCTAAATACTGAAAAAATGGTCTTTATCACAATCCTGATTGCAGCAATATCAGTTCTTTTAATAGCTGCTGTTTTAATCCAAAATCCAAAGGGCGGCGGAGTGGATTCGACATTTGGCGGTTCACAAGCCACTCAAATGTTTGGAGCGGCCAAGTCTGCCGATTTGATTGAAAAAATCACCTGGGGTCTGGCTATCGCCATACTCGTGCTCTGCATCCTCTCTACTTTTATGAGCGGCAGCAGCGCAGTAGGCCCAAGCTTGCAGTCGCAATAATTTTTCGACGAAGATAAATGGCTCCGTAGGAAGGTTTCTTGCGGAGCTATTTTTTTTTAAAAAGGTCGGAGCAACCCTCTTGGATGGATGTGCATTTCCCTTCGCACAGGGCTTTCCGCAAATTTACCCTTAGAGGGTTTCTACCATTTCTATTTTAAAAAAATAAATTGTCGCTATGCGCATAACAGCCATCGTTCCCATGAGGCACAGCTGCGAGCGGGTGCCGGGCAAGAATTATCGGGACTTTGCCGGAAAGCCGCTTTATCGCCACGTGGTAGAGAGCCTGTTGGCCTGTGAAAAAATCTCGCAGGTCGTCATCGATACAGACAGCCCGGTCATCCTGGCCGACGCAGCCAAGCATTTTCCGGAGCTTACGCTCTTCGAACGCCCCGAACATCTCAGAGCCGGCGAAATTCCAATGAACGACGTATTGCTGCACACCATCAATCAATTGGATGCAGATTTCTACCTCCAAACGCATAGCACCAATCCGCTTTTGTCGCCGGAGTCTATTCTGAAAGGAGTGGAGATTTTTCAGGAGAACTTCCCCGTTTACGATTCGCTCTTCACGGTGACGCGGTGGCAAACCCGCCTCTGGGATCAATTGGCCAGGGCGGTGAATCACAATCCCAATATCCTTTTGCGCACGCAGGATTTGCCGCCGATTTACGAGGAGAATTCCTGCATGTATATTTTTTCTAAAGAAATACTCGAAAAGAAGCACAACCGCATTGGCGACCGGCCTTATTTGCTGGAGATTTCAAAAGAAGAGGCGCAGGATATTGACGTTGAGATTGAATTTAAAATAGCTGAGTTTCTCTACAAGGCAAGGGAGGAAAGCAAGGGTCTCAGTCGGTAAGCTCTTCCGCTGCGGTTTCTTTCAGCATCTTCCACACCCAGTAGATGAGTTGGCTGTCTTCGCAAAATACCGTCCCGATGCATCTCGCACATGCGGCAGCTTCAGCGCGACCGCTTATTTTGAAGGAAGGTTTTTGAGAATGTTTTGCCTCCCGCTCCGGCGGCAGTTCTTCCAGTCCCAATAAGAACACAGGCGTCCAGAGATTCCGCTGAAAAGCGCTGCTCAAAGCTCTTCTCGACCGGCGCGTGTCACCCTCTTCTCGAAAGCGGAGCATCGCCCTGAGATAATACCAGGTCGCCGACCAGTCGTCCCTGTACTTGCGACAGAGTGCGCGCGCATCTTCCAAAAGATTTTCAGCAATATAAGAGGCCAGCAGGTAATTCCGCAGCCCCAGTTCATCGCCCGGATTGAGTTCGAGAATTTCCCGAAAATGAAGAATAGCCACTTCGTAATGCCCGCTTCGATAGAGCTTCTCAGCAAGGTGGACTTTAGCTTTAAAGTAGTTTTTGGTTTCCAGCTGGCGCCAGGGTCTCGCCCTGAATTCTTCTTCTAACTCCGCCTGCCGTTCCTCCCCGGTCAGGCGGATGGAAGCGTCCATGCTTCTTTGATACCACATCATCGCCGATTCGGAGGTCTGACTGCGGCTGGCCATCTCCAGACAGGCTTCCGCACAATCGGGATCGAGATTTAGAGCAGTCTCAAGCAGACTGACAGCTTTAGTCAGGTCGGCAGTTTTTTGCGCTTCCAAAACCTGTTCCCTGGCCAGTATTTGCGAAACTAACAGGGGATCAATTTTTTCCAGATCGTTTATTCCGGGAATTTTCGACTCATCGCTGAGTCGCTCGAAAACCTGCTGGATGGAGCCTAATTCCATCTGTAAGTGGAAAAGCAGGTGCCTGAATCGCTCCAGGCTTTGTGGGTTTTCCGCTGTTGTGGCGATATCCATTTATCAGAGTTTAATAAAATGGGTGTTGTACACCTTCTCATTTTCAGACCCGTTTGTCTGCACATTTAATGCCAAATATTTAAAATTTAATAATAGATAAATGCGACTGTTTCAATTTATTTTATGCCATAATCCCATGCTTCGGCCAGGGTGGAAAATCTGAAAGCTTCCCCTAAGTTGTGCGTTCATCTTTCAAATACCTTTTATAAAAAGGTTCTACTCACTCCCAAAAAAAACCTCCTGCTGTCGCCTTTTTAAAAAAAATGAAAGTCTCTGGGTTCCTCTGAAGGTCAATGGTAATTCGGAGAAGCATAAAAGCCTGCGGGGAAATTCCCTGGCATTTTTTGTTGAACTTTTATGTTTTAAATAAACAGGCAGGAACTATCCTGGGTGCTGTGAGGTTTCCAAATGCTTTCTTTCTGTCATAGAATAAGTGTCATAAATTGAATTTACTTTTAAAAAAGTCATTTTTTGATTAAAATAAATTGTTTAATAATTTGGAAACAAGAAACAGAATCTGCAACTTTGCATCAGTTTTAAGAAAAACATGTTGTCATGGAACTTCAAATTTTCATCAGTAAAAAAGGAACTAAAGTCGTCACCGCTTCCAATCTCCACTTAGCGCTGGAGTTGCCCAATAAGCATTTTGCGGCAAATCTTAAGCGCTGGCTCAGCGATGTCTATGAATTTCGGGATGGCATCCGCAAACCGGAATCCTTTAAAGATTACGCTAAGAGGCCGGCGAAGGAAGAAGTTGTTGACGATTATTACCTCAGCGTGGAACTCGCCAAACTGATAGCGCTGAACTCGAAGAGCAAAGTCAAACAGAAATACGCCACCTGGCTACTCCACCTCGAGGATCAGGTAGAAAATGCCGAATTGCTCACGACAGATCAGGTCTTAGGCGTTCTTGAACTGGCGAAGGTGATGGGCATGGTTAGTTGTCAGGCTGCCTGCGAACAAAGACACCTCCAAACCTACGAGGAACGCAACGGAGGCAGCGCCGCCAACTGGTGGAACTTCAGAGCGAACGTGTTCGGCTATTCCACCGATCAGCTAAAATCCACTTTGCGGAATCTCGGAAAAGCGTCGGAAGGAAGAACCCGCCGCCAGATGCTGATGCAACTTGACAAGTACGAAATGGTGCGCGCAGCAATCATTGACCTGTTCATGGCCATGGGCAAATCGGAGCGCTACGCCAAAAATATGGGCGATCTCGCCAAGGCCTTCGCCAGGGAGCTGAAGGTTGAAATCTTCGACGACAGAGACACTCCCGCCGACTTTCGGCCAGCCGTAAATGAGGAACTTCTGGCAGAGGTGAAAAATCTCAGTACAGGTCATTACTCCAAACTTTGGGAGAACCGGAAAATGGCATCGTAATATTTCTCTTCCAAATGCTGAATAAAAAAAACTGCCGCTTTGGCATCTCGTACAAAGCGGCAGTTTTATTTTTTTTAAATAGTCAGGTAGTAAAAACTATGGGCGGGCTTCACCCGCCCACCATGCCCTCCGACTAAGGCTCTTTTGTCTTCGGCGCCTTTCCGATGATGTTCCCGTCGGCGTCCATGTAGATGATTTCGTCGAAGTCGAGTTTCTGCAATCCCGGCAGGATCTTCTCCTTGTCTCCGACGATGAAGTAGGTCAGTTCGCTCGGTTGGAGCAGCCGGGTAGCCGCCTTGCGCGCATCGTCTAAGCTCAGCGCCCTCAGCTTCTGCTCGTAAGTCTTCCAGTAATCATCCGGCAGCTTATAGGCCGCCTTCTCTACTAAGGAAAAAGCCACCGAATTATTCGTCTCCCAGCTTCCAGGCAGAGAAAGAATCGTATTGCCTACGGTCTTGTCAAACTCCTCTTTCGTGATGGGTTTGCTTCCCGTAAACATGGACATTTCCTTAATCACTTCCTCGACCGATTCGGAGGTCTTGTCGGTCTGCACCGGCGCCAGCGCAATGAGAGGCCGCCGACCCTTTGTGTTAAATACCATCACCCTGGCGCCGTAACTCCAGTGTTTGTCTTCCCTCAGGTTCATGTTGAGCCGCGAAGTGAAATCCCCTCCCAGCACATTGATGACGGCCTCTTTGGCTGCCTCGGAGACCTTCCCGTAAGGCTCCGTCAATTGTCCTGCTATAATGATGGACTGATCCGATTCCGGTCGATCCATGAGGTATAGTTTTTTGCCTTTGGCCGGCGGGATCGTCGGCGCTACCTTTTTCAGGGCGACCCTGCCCTTTTCCCACTGACTGAAACGGCTTTCCAACTTTGTCGTCAAATCCTTCATGGAGATATCGCCGACGACCACTAAGGTGGCGTTGTTGGGCAGGATATTGTTTTTATAGAAATTCAGCACATCCTCCCGTTTCAGGGATTTGACGGTTTCTTCAAAGCCGCTGCCGGACATCGGCAGGCTGTGCGGATGCCCTTCGCCGTACAATAGTTTGGGAAGAACCCTTAGAGCCATTCCGAAAGGCTGAACCTTTTCACTCTGAATCCCGGAAATCTGCTGGCTTTGCAGGCGATCAAATTCGGGCTGGGGGAATGAAGGATTTAAAATGATGTCGGCGTACAAATCGAGGCTGGCATCTAAACTGGGTTTTAAGGTATTCATCCGCACATAGAAGTGGTCGGGGTCTGCGGAAGTGTTAATGGAGGCGCCGAGCATTTGCAGCATCTCGTCAATTTCCAAAGAGCTGTAGTTTTTGGAGCCTTCCTTCATCAGTCCCATGGACAAAGAAGCGAGACCCGCCTTTTCAGGAGAATCAGAAGAATATCCGCCGTCAATCATCATATTCATCACCACGGTCGGCACGTCTTTGCGCTGAGCCAGGAGGATTTTTATACCATTTTTAAGCGTTGCCGTTTGAATATCGGGAAAAGTGGCAGCCTGGGCTGCACCCAGCTCCGGCATTTTGCTCCGGTCGGCGTCCTGGCCGCTGACCGTATATTCGGGGAAGGGAGTGCAGGTGATGACATATTTTCCATCGCTGAGCCATTTGCGGGCAGCTTTGACGACGTCCTCTTTGGTGGCATTTTCAAATAGTTGGAGATAGGTCTTGTAGGCGTCCGGAGAACCGCCGAAAACCATGCTTTCCGCCAGTACATCGCTCTTGCCGCCGAAACCGCCAATGCGCTCTAAGCCTTTGATAAAACCTGAAAACATGGAAGCCTTAGCCCTTTGCATTTCCAAATCGCTGGGGCCGTTGGCGAGAAATTCAGCGACTACCTGGTTCAGGGTTTCTTCAACCTCCTCCATGGAATGGCCCTTCTTAATATAGGCGTTGATTCCAAAAACCCCGGCGATCTCCATGGTCCAGTTGAAGGCAAAAACGTTGGAACAGCTCTGGTCTTCATAGACCAATTTTTTGAACAGCCGCGAATTTTTCCCGGAAGAGAGAATCATTTGCGCCAGGTCCAGGTATGCCGCTTCGGTGTTACCATATTCCGGCGCTAACCAGTACATGCTCACTTTCGCTTCCGGAACTCGATCCTGATAGTTGTATCTAAATTCGCCCGTTCTTACAGGCACATTCGCTTCCCAACGCTCCAGGCTCGGTCCGCTGGGAATATTTCCGTAGTATTTTTTCACCTTTTCGAGCGCCACCTGCGGTGCGATGTCTCCGGCGATCACCAGCACCGTATTGGCCGGGCCGTAGTAGCGCTTAAACCATTCATGGACGTCCTCTAAGCTGGCGGCGTTGAGGTCTTCCATTTCGCCGATGACCGTCCAGGAATAGGGATGACCCTTTGGGAAGAGCAATTTATTGATGAGATCCCATTCTTTGGCGTAGGGCTGGTTGTCGCCCTGGCGCTTTTCGTTTTGCACTACGCCCCTTTGTTCGTCTAATTTGGCCTGGTCAATGGCGCCCAGCAGGTGCCCCATGCGGTCGGACTCTAACCAGAGCACCTGGTCTAAGGCGGCGACGGGGACGTTTTGGAAGTAGTTCGTCCGGTCTTCGTTCGTCGTGCCGTTCAGGTCGGTGCCGCCGATGCGCTCCAAAGCCTGGAAGTAGTCGTCGTCGAAATGCTCGGAGCCGTTGAACATCAGGTGCTCAAAAAGGTGGGCGAAGCCGCTCTTGCCTTCTTTCTCATTTTTGGAACCCACGTGGTACCAGGTGTTGACAGCCACGATGGGCGCTTTGTGGTCTTCGTGTACAATCAAAGTCAGTCCGTTGTCGAGTACAAATTTCTGGTAGGGAATGTCAATGTCAGCTGCTTTGTAGTTGGGAATTTGCTGCGCTGAAGTCGTCAGCATACCCACAAAAAAGATGGGTAGGAATAAAGCGATGAGTTTCTTCATAACGGTTGTTTTTATTTTAAATGAATGAGCGAAGGTAGAAGTTTGAAGAGCTAAGCAATGATTTCCGCGCGCCTATTCGACAGAAAAAGTCTTACATCCGATAAAATAAACCAGAGCCGTTTTAAGCGAGGTTTTTCTTTTTTCAAAAAAAATAAAAGTGCGGTATGGGGGGAGTGAATTTTTCTCAGCCGTTCATTTGTATGGTCTAAATTTGCCGCATGTACTTATTTTTTACCAATGACATCCGGGATGGCCTGGCCTGGTTTTCCGAGGAGGAGGCGCGGCATTTTCTACAGGCGCTCCGCAAGAAGAAAGGCGACGCTTTCCAATTCACCGACGGCCGGGGAGGCTGGTACGAGGCTGTGGCCGTAGAGACCGGCAAGCGGCATTTGGTCGCCGAAATTGCGGAAGCGAAAAGGCTCCCTCCCGAAAGAGATTTCAGGCTCCACATCGCTATAGCGCCCACGAAAAGCATAGATCGCTTCGAGTGGTTTCTCGAGAAGGCCACAGAGATAGGCGTTGACGAAATCACCGCATTGCGCTGCGAACATTCAGAGCGAAATGCGATTCGCACCGACCGGCTTGAAAAGATCATCCTGACAGCCATGAAGCAGTCCCTGCGCGCCTACCTGCCCGTATTGAATGGGCTGACTGATTTTTCAAAATTTATTTCAAATTTTTCAGAAGAAGAGAATGCGGGCGGATTCATCGCTCACTGCCGCTCGGAGGAATTGCCGCACCTAAAGAATCGGCCTCTTGCCAACAGGAATATTACGCTGCTCATCGGTCCCGAAGGGGATTTTTCTGAGCGGGAAATTATGCTCGCTGAAAATTCGGGGTTTGAAAGCGTCAGCCTGGGCAAGGCTCGCCTGCGGACGGAGACAGCGGGAATTGTCGCCTGTCACCTTGTCAATTTGCTCCATTCCTAAACGACATTTTTCAAAAAATAATCGGGCAGAGCAATCTCGAATTGTCCTACATTTGCCCTCGTCAATCAATACTGCAACATGGAAAACATTAGCGCTTTTAACATTCTTAAGGTGGGCGTTGGCCCCTCCAGTTCTCACACGATGGGCCCCTGGGTCGCCGCTTTGAGATTTTTAGAGAAAATTAATATTGAGGAAATTGCCTCCGTACAGGTAAAACTCTATGGCTCTTTAGCCAAAACCGGAAAGGGGCACGGAACTGATATCGCCGTCATGCTGGGTCTCTGCGGCTACCACCCGACGACCATCGAGGTCGAAAAATTGAACGACTACATCGAATCCATCAACAGTACTAAATCGCTCAATCTGGCCGGCAAAAAAGTCGTCTCTTTCAATCCGCCCGAGGCGATTGAGTTTGTCTATAAAAACCTTCCCTTCCATCCCAACGCCCTGACCTTCATCGCTCATTTGAGGAATGGCGACGAGATGCAGGAGACCTATTATTCAGTAGGCGGCGGCTTTGTTGTCCAGGAGGGAGAGTCGGACGAAGAGGGCGCCGAGGCGCTACAGCTTCCCTACCCCATTGACTACGAGAGCGATTTGTTGAAGTGGATTGAGCAAACGGGTTACAGCATCTCTCAGGTAGTTTTTCAAAACGAGCTGTCCTGGAGACCCAAGGAAGAAATCGAGCAGGGCATGTTGAATATCTGGCAGACGATGTTGAAGTGCATTTACAAAGGCTGCCACACAAACGGCGAGCTGCCGGGCGGCCTCCACGTCGTACGGCGCGCGCATGAGATCAACAAACAGCTATTGGATGGGATCGAGTACTCTACGATGAATGGCTGGATGCGAACCATCCGCATCAGCGGAACTTCTTTTTCAAACGTCACCAAGTGGGTGAGTTGCTTCGCCTTAGCGGTCAATGAGGAGAACGCCTCTTTCAGCCGCGTGGTCACGGCGCCGACCAATGGCGCAGCGGGCGTCATTCCCGCCGTGCTGATGTACTACCTCTGCTTTTGCGAAAATAAAGGCGATGAAGACGTCGTCAAATTCCTGCTGACGGCTGCGGAGATAGGCAGCCTTTTTAAAAAGGGTTCCACACTGTCTGCCGCCATGGGCGGGTGTCAGGCAGAAATCGGCGTATCGTCTGCAATGGCCGCCGCGGGTCTGACCGAATGCATGGGCGGCTCTCCGCGCCAGGCGCTCATGGCCGCCGAAATTGCGATGGAACACCACCTCGGCCTCACCTGCGATCCTGTTAAAGGCTTAGTGCAAATCCCCTGCATTGAACGCAATACCATGGGCGCAATGAAGGCCATCACCGCCAGCCAGATCGCCCTGTCCAGCAATCCGGACAACGCAAAAGTCACTTTGGACGGAGTCATAAAAACCATGTGGCAAACTGCCTTAGATATGAATGACAAATACAAAGAAACTTCCGAAGGCGGGCTGGCGCTTAACGTTTCGGTAAATGTGCCGGAGTGCTGATGCGACGCCGGCAAAGGCCGGCGAAGATAGCCGCCAGGTTCCAGGCCTCGTCGAATTGCTGGCGCCAACAGCCTGCAAAAACTAAAAACCCTTCGCTCTTTTCCATAGGAATTTTTAAAAATAAATAAACCAAATTGTTTTAAATAATAAACCAAAACCTTAGCTTGCGGTGAAATTTCAAACATCACCGCCATGACCGAATCAATTCTCTATTTAGTCTTCCTCCTCCTGGGTTTACTGACAGGCGGCCTCCTCAGCCGACTGATTACAAAAAACAAGCTGATGTCCCAAGCCGTTTTCTCTAAAGAATTAGAGGAAAAATATGTGTTTAGAAAAATCTACGATAACCTGCTGGAACAGAATGAGTTATTGAGGGAAGATCTCAAAGAAATAGAAGAAGACCGCCTACAGTTGGAAAAAACGCTCGCCGTCAAAGAAAGAGACCTACTCTACCTTGAGGACAAACTCGCCACCTGGCAGAAGGATTTTGAAGAGCTGCAAAAAAGGGCGCAACTGGAATTTGAAAACGTCGCTAATCGCCTTTTGGAGGAAAAGTCTCAAAAATTTAGCGCCAAAAATGAGGAGAAATTAAACGTTTTGTTGAATCCTCTCAAAGAGAAGATCAAGGAATTTAGTTTGGACATTGAGCGTCGTTTTACGGAGGAGGCGAAGGATAAGGTTTCCCTCAAAAAGGAGATTGAGCAATTGAAAGACCTCAATCAGCAACTCAGCGCCGACGCAAAGAACCTCGCCACAGCGCTCAAAGGCGATACAAAAACGCAGGGCAACTGGGGAGAGCTGCAATTGGAAATCCTGCTCGAAAAATCCGGATTGCAACGCGGTACTCACTTCGAAGCGCAGCCCTCTTATAAGGATGAAAACGACCGGGATAAACGCCCTGATTTTATCATCCATTTACCGGGGGGAAAGCACTTAGTGATTGACTCTAAGGTCTCCCTCACCGCCTATGAAAAGTTTTTCAACGCCGAGGAAGAGGACTTGCGAAAAAAGTACATGCGAGAGCACATCGCCAGCATTAAAAAACACATCGCCGAGCTAAATGGAAAAGGCTATCAGCGCCTCCGACAACTGACGACTCCCGACTATCTGCTGATGTTCATTCCCATAGAACCCGCCTTCTCTTCTGCATTGCAGGAGGACTCCGGAATCTTTTCAGAAGCTCTGGAAAAGAACATTGTCATAGTGACCGGCTCTACCCTGCTGGCCACCATGCGCACGGTCGCCTACATCTGGCAACAGGATCGGCAAAAGCGAAATGTGCTGGAAATCGCCAAACAAAGCGGCCTGCTCTTCGATAAATTCGTCAGCTTTGTAGATGATCTGAAGGAGGTCGGAAAACGCCTCGACAACGCTCAGGATGCCTGGCAGGGGGCTATGAATAAACTCTCAGAGGCTAAGCGCCCGGGGGATTCTCTCATCGGGAAGGCGCGCCACATCCAACAACTCGGAGCGCGCGCCTCCAAAACTCTGCCTGAGGAATATTCGGAAAATGAAATAGCAGAAAACCTGTTGTCTGATAATGGAACATTCCCGACCGATTGACATTTATTTTTTATAAAGTGGAAACCATTGTGATAAATTGGCGCAAAAATTTATTCGATGAAAAATTTATCGCTCCTGTTTTTACTTTTATTTCCCTTCCTTCTTTTTGCCCAAAACGAGCCTGTTGGCTTCGTCTGCCGGCAGGGTTTAACCGACCTCCAGGCTCCGCCCTACGGGGAAGAAAACCCCCTGACCGCCGGATACAACATGAAATACATGCGCTATGAATTATCCATTAACCCCGCAGTTTACAACATAGCCGGTAAGATTACCTACCTGTTTGAAGCGGTAGAAAACAACCTGGATCACATCTATTTAGACCTATCCACCGCCCTGACGGTGGACAAGGTGGAGTATCACGGACTCAGCCTCAATTTCGAGCAGAGCGCCGGCGATATTCTTGTCATTGAGCTACCCTCTCCCTTAGCCGCCGGCGTTTTGGATTCTATGGCCATCACTTATCACGGAGCGCCGCCGCCCACGGGTTTTGGTTCTTTCGTACAAAGCCAGCATTCCGGTTCTCCAATCATCTGGACGCTGTCGGAGCCTTTTGGCGCCAGCGACTGGCAGCCCTGTAAAAATGGTCTGACCGACAAAGTTGATTCCATTGACCTGATCATCGCAACGCCAATCGGCTTCCGCGCAGCCGCCAACGGTATTCTGGTAAGCGAGGAGGAAGTGGACGGGGAAATGGTATATTTCTGGAAGCACAGGCATCCCATTGCCGCCTACCTCATAGCTTTTGCGGTAGCCAACTATCAGGTTTACAGCGACCTGATAAACCTCAGCGATGGGACGCAGATGGAAATGCTGAACTATGTCTATCCCGAATCCATTAATACCGCCTCCAGCGGCACGGCTAATCACGTGCAGGTCATTGAGTTTTACGACTCCCTCTTTGTCAAATATCCCTTTGCCAACGAGAAATACGGCCACGCCCAATTTGGCTGGGGAGGAGGCATGGAACACCAGACCATGAGCTTTGTCGTCAATTTTAGCTGGAGCCTTTTGGCGCACGAAACCGGTCACCAGTGGTTTGGCGACATGGTGACCTGCGGCAGTTGGGAAGACATCTGGCTCAACGAAGGCTGGGCCGGCTACATGGAGGGACTGACCTACGAACGCTTCAACTCCGGAAACTGGAGCAACTGGAGAACCAGCAATTTAAACAACATCGTCTCACAGCCCGGCGGCTCTGTTCAGGTGGACGACACCACTTCCGTCAACCGCATCTTCAGCAGCCGGCTGACTTATTCCAAAGGCGCCTACCTGCTGCACATGCTCCGCTGGAAATTAGGCGACGAGGTCTTCTTTCAGAGCGCACGGAACTATCTCAACCAGTTTGCCTACAGCTTTGCAAAAACTCCCGACTTCCAAAATCGCTTAGAAGAAGACTCTGGTGAGAACCTCGACGAATTTTTTGCCGACTGGTATTACGGCCAGGGCTACCCTTCTTACGATATCCTCTGGCAACAGGACGGCGACGACCTGTATCTGAAAATCAGCCAGACCAGTTCTCATTCTTCAGTTTCTTTCTTTGAAATGCCTCTCCCTATTCGAATCTCCGACATCAGCGGAAATGCCCAGATGC
>CAZXQI010000062.1:0-20400 GCA_964643005.1 uncultured Saprospiraceae bacterium
GTATGTTTAAAATCCTAAGGTAATTCGGGAAAGCTTAAAGCCTGCGGTAATCTGTGGTAAATCTGCAAAATCATTTCCGAAAATCTGCGAGAAACCAGGCGCCGCAAAGCCTCTCCGAAAATATTGCATTAACTCCGATGGTTACAGGAAATCAACGAATCATCAGCCCCTTCCGTTGCCCTGCCCGATTTTAAAAACAATCTCCCCTCAGGCCGACCCTCCCAGCTTATTTTTTATTTTTTTAAAAAATAAAAGAGGCGTAAAATTGTCATTCCCGTTGGTTCCACCAGGTACAGGATTCACAAGTTTTGTAAAAGCTATTGCATTTCAGGCCAAGAGGAAACTGAACCCAGCCGGCTAAAACGGCGGCAAAAAATGAACACTAACCGACATAATTCCGAAGGGGAAACATGATAACAGATATGCAACAATTTTTCAAAAACCTCAAAGTCATTGAACTTGCCAGCGTATTGGCCGGCCCTGCCGTCGGCATGTTCTTCGCCGAATTAGGCGCAAATGTCATCAAAATCGAAAACAGTCGCACTGGCGGCGATACAACCCGCCACTGGAAACTGCCTGCCGAAGATCGCGACAGCCCTGCTTCCGCCTATTTTCATTCGACGAACTGGAACAAGCGCCATCTTTTCATGGACCTGACAAAGGCAGAAGATCAAAAGCAATTGTTCGAATTGCTCCGCGACGCCGACCTGGTCATCAGCAATTTCAAATCCGGCTCTGCGGAAAAGCTCGGCCTCGACTACCCCGCTCTCCACCGGCGCCATCCCCGCCTCATCTACGCAGACATCTCCGCTTATGGAAAAGACGACCGGCGCTCCGGCTTCGACGTCGCCATTCAGGCGGAAACGGGCTGGATGTTCATGAACGGCGAACCAGGCGGCCCTCCGGTCAAAATGCCGGTAGCGCTCATGGATTTACTGGCGGCGCATCAGCTCAAGGAAGGCATCCTCGTGGCCCTGCTCCGACGGGAGCGGACGGGGCGGGGTTGCCAGGTCAGCGTTTCGCTCTTCGACGCAGGCTTAGCCTCGCTCGCCAACCAGGCTTCCAACTGGCTCAATGCCGGCCATCTCCCGCAACGCGCAGGCAGCCGGCATCCCAACATTGCCCCTTATGGCGATATCTTTTACACAAAGGATAATAAACCGCTCATCCTCGCCACCGGCACGGAAAAGCACTTCCGCCAGCTCTGTGAAATCCTTCGCCTGCCCACTCTGCCCGAGGAGGAGCGATTCTCTTCCAATACGCAGCGCCTAGTGTACCGACAGGCTTTGGCGGAGGCGCTGGCGCCGGCCTTCCGCCAAATGGACGCCGACGAAATCCTCGCGCTTTGCCAGAGTCAGCAGGTTCCCATCGCCCCTATTCGCAATCTACAAGAGGTATTCGAGCTGCCCGCCGCCAAAGATTTAATTTTAGAAGAGACCCATCCCGATGGGCGGGTAAGCCGGAGAGTGAAAACAGCCGTTTTTGAAATCAGCTAAAAGTAATGGAGGGACTCTGTCCTCCCGCTAAGGAAGGTCTGTTCGGGTTCAATATAGCCTTCTCTAAGGGTTGTTCCCACTGATTTTGCAGAATTTACCGCGGATGATTTTCACCGAAACTCGGAACCAATCCGAATTCGCTTCGGATTTTTTTAGAAAAAATTTTCTCTAAGAGAGGCTTCTCGTTAAATTTCTTTCAGCCATATATTCCGCCACTTCAGCTTAATCCCACCGCCGTCGTGGATTTGGAGGGCGATTTGCCCGCTCGCCTGTCCGATTTTTTCGTCAATCAGGGAAATCATCTGGACGCCATTCAGCCAGGTTGTTACCTCGCTGCCGACGCAGCGGATGCGCATGGCATTCCACTCGCCTTCTTTCAGTACTTCTTCCAGCGCCGGCAGGGGTTGGATGAGCCAGCCCCGGCCATAGCTCTCGTAGATGCCGCCGGTGTGATGGCCCTTCGGCGCCACTTCGGCCTGCCAGCCGGTGATTTTTACGCCTTCTATACTGGAGCGAAAGAAAACGCCGCTATTGCCGTTGGCTTCCTGTTTGAATTCGAGGGACAGGTCGAAGTCTCTGAACTGGCGCTCGGTGGCGAGATAGCCATATTCCATGTAGGGGCCGCTTTCACAGATGAGAAGACCGTCTTCGACGTACCATTTTTCACGTCCGTAGTTGACCCAGCCGGAGAGGTCTTTGCCGTTGAACAGTGAGAGGGCGCCATCCGGCAGACCGGCCTTTTTTCCGGTGTGACAGGAAGAGAGAAGAATGGATAAGAAGAGAAAAAAGTACAGATGAGGCTTCATTGATTTAGTTTCTGCCAAAGGTAGAAAAAGAAACGGCGCCTCTTAGAAGCGCCGTCAACACATATTTTAATGCTACGTGAATTCTTGAAAGTAACTGTTCGGTGCGAGAATTAACGCCTGCCGCCCTTCAGTTCATCCTGTAGTTTATTAAGTTTCGTCCACTCGCCTTTAGCAGCGAGAGCAGATTGTTGTGGCCAGGTAGCAGGGTCGTGCATTTGGAAGCGCTTACCGGCAGCTTCGAGGACGCCTTTCAGCGTAGCGGTTTTAGCGGTAGCCAGGTCGTTGAAGGTGAGAATACCTTCTTTTTTCAGCAGTTCGGCGATTTTCGGGCCGATACCTTCGATTTTCGTGAAGTCGTCTGCTCCGGTAGCTTTAGCTGTTTTAGGAGCGGCAGATTTAGCGGCAGCCGGCTTAGCTTCAGCTTTAGTAGCAGGAGCAGCCTTGGCGGCAAGCTTAGCGGCTGGTTTGGCGGCACCTTTGGCTGCGCCGTTAGTGTTTACTTCTGTCAGAGAAAGCACAGAGTTGAAAACGCCGTAAGGAGCCGGTGCGTAAGCGTCAGCAGCCCAGTCGTTTTCCCAGATGTGGTTGTCAATCAGGTAACGGAATTCGTAGCTTTTTCCAGCTTCGAGTTCTACTTCCGTAGAGAACTCAGCTTTGCCGGCTTTCATCTTGAAGCCTTTTTCCCAGCTCCAATTATTAAAGTCTCCGAGGATGCGCACGTCTTTAGCTTCTGCGGCTGCCTCAGTCGGCAGTGAAAATGTAACCTTGCAAACAGGTTTCGTTTTTGAAAATGATTTTTTCAACATGTGGTTGGAAATTAAATGGTTTACAAAAATGGTAGTAGTCTATTAAATAAAAGATTGGTAGCTTTTGTTGTAATCTGGACAAGATGGGCTTTGAAATAATGCCCGTGCTTAAAGGTGATGTCTTTCAAAAATGTTTACGCAATATAAAATTTTGTGTTTCAGCAATATTTTTTTCCAAAATCGCTGCAAAAATATAAACTTTTTTGCAAGCGTCAAACATTAACCACTGAATTTCAATCTTTTATGACAAAAGTCATCAATTACACGGTTTACATTTCTGGCAAAAAACAATTTTGAATTTGGGTGAGATATTTTTTAAAAAGAAAATATTCTTTGGCAGCAAAGAAATTCCAAAAAGAAAATTGGAATAATAGTGAATTTATTTTTAAAAAAATATGGGGGATTTTTGGCGAAAGAAGGCTTTAGCCCTCTGTTTTTGCGTAGATACTTCCACAGCGCCGTCTGTAGCGTTCATTCTCAATGAAAGATATCTGCGTCTTTTGCGAATAAAATTACCCGGCGCCTCTGCCTCTGTATTTAAGCAGGCAGCGCTCAGTTTTCTAAAATAGTAAAAGCGGTGCGGCGATTGAGTTGGTGTTCCTCTTCGGTGCAGCGAGAGCAAAGGCAATTGACTTTGGGGAGGCTTTCGCCATAGCCCCTGGCGCTAAGGCGTTCGGCAGAGATGCCTTTAGATGCGAGGTAGTCCACGGCAGATTGCGCCCGTTTCTGGCTCAGCTCCTGATTGTAGCGGTCGTTGCCTCGACAGTCTGTATGGGAAGACAATTGGATGCGGATTTTGGGATTCAGCTCCAAATTTCGCGCAAGGCGGTCGAGCGTAGGTCGGGCGTCGGCGCGGATATCCCACTTATCGAAGTCGTAATAGATATCCTCCAGCACAATTTCCTTATTCACGAAGATTCTGTCCAATACAATCTCTACTTCAAAGGTCTGCACGGGGTTGTCGGGGTCTTTGCCGATTCCTTTCGTGGAGAAAAAAGCTTCGCTGGTCAGGTAGTTGTTTTTGGAGCCGACAAACTGATAGTCCGCATCTTCGGCCAGTTCCATGCTGAAAAAGCCGTCATCGCCGACGCTGAAGGTTTTCACTTCTTTGCCGGATTTCATTTCTACGGTAGCGCCGGCCAATGGCTTGCGCCCCAGCACCCTGCTGTCGGGGTTGTCGGCCTCGGCATAAATCTTTTCCAGCACATAGCCTTCCAACAGAAGTTTGTATGCTGCGGCGGGAACCTCCGGCTTTTCGGGTTCGGGCGGTGGGATGCGCTTTTCGAAGCGATAAATATCGTCGTTCCCGACGCCGTCGGGGCGGTTCGAGCTAAAGTAGCCCTGTTGCAAAACGCCCTCTGCTTTCGGGGAATGATAGTCCACCACGTAGCCAAAGTCGTCGGAGCCGGAGTTGATTGGCGGTTTCAGGTTTTGAACGGGCGCCCAGTTGCCGTCGCTCTGTCTCCATGCTTTGAAAATATCCAATCCACCCATACCGGGATGTCCGTCGGAGGCGAAGTACAGGGTATCGCCGTCGAGGCTGGGGAATTTTTCGTTGCCGATGGTGTTCACGCTTCGACCCATCAGTTGAGCTTCGCCCCAGCCATCTGCGCTGCGTTCGCTGTACCAGATATCGTAGCCGCCCCAGCCTTCTTTTGAGTTGCAGGAGAAGTAGAGCGTACGGCCGTCCGCCGTCAGCGCCGGATGGCCGTAGTTGATACCTTCCATTTCAAAGTCCAATTTCACGGGAGTGTCCCACTCGCTGCCGTTCCATTTGCTCTGCATGATTGTGCAATAGTTGTCCTCTTTCTTGTCGCCGTAACAACGGGTAAAAAACAGCTCGGTAAAGTCCCGATTAAAAACTGCCGTGCCCTCGTTGAAAGTCGTATTGATTCGACTGTCAAATGGTTCTACGCTGCCAGACTGGGGGTCTGCGAGAAAGAGATCGGAAAACAGATGGCCGGTCCAGTTGTAGGTAGCGTCGCCGGTAGCGCCTTTGCGGTCGGAGGTAAAGACTATTTTTCCATTTTTAAAAAAGGTGGGCGAATAGTCGGCGGCAGAGCTATTGAATTCCGCAAGGAATGCGGAATAGGCTTTTGATTTTTCTTCTTTCCATCCTTTGGCCACCTGGCAGGCGCCAATCTCTCTGCGGTACTCATAAGGGCTGCCTATCTCAATACCCAATTCCTTAAAAGCGTTGACAGCGTCGTCGTATTGTTCCAATTCTTTGAGCGTGTAGGCATATTCGCGCAGCGCATCCACTCCTACCCCATTGTCATAAGCCGATTTGTACCAGACAGAGGCGCTGGCGGAGCTGTTGAGCATGCGGTAGCTCTCGCCTAAGAGAAAGGCAATTTTGCCTTTTTCAATCCGACTCTTAGCCTTTTTGTGCTCCTTCTGAAGCAGGCCGACAGCCACAGCGTATTGCTTGCGATCGAAGGCAGTCGTTCCATCCTTCACCTTTTGGGTATAGGTACAACTCAGGACGGATATTAAAAGGAGGAGTAAAATCGCTGTAGCGTGCTTCATGCTTTTAACTTTTTCAAAAAAAGGAAACGTCGGATGGCGGGCTTTGTTGCCGCTTTTCCTCATCCCGGGAAGTCATGGAATATAGTGTTTTTTAAAAAAGAAAGGCAGGCATTGCGTTTAAAAGACAATGCCTGCCCTCGGAGAAATTTCCGATCATCGGACTTCTTCAGCTTTTCCCTCACTTTCTATTTTTTTCAAAAAAATGTCAGATACGGGAAAGTCGGATTGCCAGTTTTGCCTCAACTCAGAGGAGCGCCCACGGGAATATCGCAGCGGTGCCCGGGTTCGCCATGAGCAGGGTTTTTCATCCCGCTACCGTTGCTAATCGGCGTGATCTGATTGGGAGAATTGGCGTCGGGAAGGATGATGGGACTCTGCTTAACCTCTAAGGGCGAAGTAGTCTCGTCGTCCAGCGGGGCGCCTACGGCAATTTCGCAGCGGTGACCCGGTTCGCCGTGAGGCGGGTTGAGCCTTACTCCACTTGTGGCATTGGAGTTGACATCAGCATTGACTGGCGCGGGCGCCATTTGGATTTGCTCAGCAGGCGTTGCCGTTTCCTCCAGTTGGTTTTGTTCAATCGGATTGTCGCCACAGGCCATAAAAAATACAGCTAAAAATGTCGCAAGAAGAAAATTTAGAAATTTCATTTAATAAAAATTTTAATAAATATGTTCGGATGCTGGTGTGCGCCAGAACTACATGTGAAAAATTCCTTCAAAAATAAGAAGAACAGCCGGAAAATAACCCTTCCTATCAAATTTGCCCACACAATTTTGTTATTTAATTCAATTATCTACATTTGTCAATGTTTTTTTTGCAAACGATATTGCGGTTCGGAAAAACAAAGTAAAGCGGATTATTAAACTTAAATTTTCAAGCAGTGGACAAAGACAGACGATTTGAGAGCGTGTATTCTAAGAAGGTAAAGGCCGGGAAACGGAGGACTTACTTCTTCGATGTACGCCGGACGAAAGGGGATGACTACTACCTCACTCTGACAGAAAGTACAAAAAAATTTAACGGCAACGGCTACGAACGCCACAAAATTTTCCTCTACAAAGAAGACTTCAACCGCTTCCTGTGCAGCCTCGAAGAAGTCATTGATCACATCAAAAAAGAACTGATGCCGAACTACGACTACGAAGAATTCGATCGCCGCCACGAAGAATGGGAGAGCCAGGAAGGCAACTACTACGAAGATAGGGAGGATGACAGACCTGCCGAGGAAGACGAAGATATGACCTGGTAAATAGCCAGATATATATTTTCATTTTTTCCTCATCTCTATTTTTCCTGCCGTCCAAATCCTTTCCTGAAGGACAGAAAATTTTCCAATTCCTTTTTAAAAGGTCATTTTAAAGTATTGAATAATCCCCATATCTAATTCCCTTTGGGAAAAATTGAACTCCGCTTCCATCCACTATAATTACCTATACCCAGGCCGCTTCTTCCATCAAAATCGCAAATTCATTTTTTCGCAGTTTCAGGCTTTTCCAAAACTCAAATCGGCGCCGGGAAATAAGGCTCTGGCCAGTCCATGCAGGAGCGCCGGCAAGAGCAATAAGCCGCCGAAAAGCATGGCGGACAGTTCGTAAAACACAGAACTTCCTTCATAAGCTCTGCCGCTTAAGCGCGACATAAAAGCGCTCAGCGGAATGCCGTAAACGTTCCCGACATATATGACCTGAATGGCGGCGAGGATGATTTGAGCCTTTTCCTTTCCGTATTCTTTTACGACAGATTCAAAGGCTTCCCTGTCGGGATAAGCGCGGGTATCGGCGTAGTGCTGGGCGAATAAAATCCATTTGGCCTCTGCCTCCGAAAACTCTCCCTGCCCTGAAAGGATGTCCTGAATCTCCCGATTGTCCATCCCCATTTTCAGCGCCATCTTTGCGTGCGCATAGGAGCAGGCGTCGCAGCCATTGACCTCGGTAACGGCTAATTGCAGGCGTTCGACAAAATGTTCGTCAACGGTATTGCTCTTTCTGTTTTGGATAAACCTGTACATCGCTTTAGGCAGAAAAGTAACCGCCCTATACATTTCCGAAAGGCTGAATTTCTTCTTGTAGGTCGTCCTTTTACTGAGCGTAATGGCGTTTTCCATTTTTTAGTTTGAGTTGAAAATTATCTAAACTACAAAGAATGGCCGCAAAAGTTGCGACCGGCTCCTGCGCAAAGGGACTGAGCCGCATCTTTCAATCGCCAGTTTTCCTTACCCTGAGCATGCGATCCTTTTTGTTCAAATCCTTCCTCAACTCCACTTCGCCAAATCCCATTTTTTCTAAAATCGCCAGAGAGTCGGAGGCGTAGTATTCGTTGGTTTCTAAAAACAGATAGCCGCCGATGCGCAAATGAGATCGGGCAAAGTCTCCGATTTTTTTGACAAAGCGCTGCTCGTCATCCGACCCTGAAAACAAGGCTAAATGCGGCTCAAAATCCACCACGTTTTTAGGCAGGCACTTCCGTTCATCGTCCCTGATATACGGCGGGTTGCTGACGATGAGATCGAAGACGGGCAGGGCGTTCCATTCATTTTCATCCAAAATATCCACCTGGTGGAAATGAACCTCCGCATTATTCAGAGCGGCGTTTCCTCTGGCAGTTTCCAAAGCGTCCCTGCTCACATCCAATGCGTGGACTTCCCATTCGGGGCGCTTCTTTTTGATGGTCACTGCTATGCAGCCGCTGCCGGTACCGATGTCGAGAATGAGCGGCGAGGCTTCGGCGTCGGCGGCGAGGTCTTCCATTTCCAACACCCAGGCCGCTAATTCTTCCGTCTCCTGACGGGGGATGAGCACGTTCGGATTGACCTTGAAAGGAAAGCCATAAAAAATGGATTTGCCAACGACGTACTGCACCGGCTCATTGGTCAGCAGTCGGTCAATGATAGTGTTCAGTTGAATTTGATCTTCCTCGCTCAGGGCCTGGGTATTGGAAACATCTTCCAGCTTTATTCCGAAGGCGTCTTCCAGAACGATAGCGGCGATGCTGACGGCCTCGTCAATCTCGTAAAGCTCCATGATTTCTGTCATGATGTATTTGATGGCCTGAATGCTTGTCATAAAAAGAGCTTTTATCTTATTAACTATTTAATGCACCCCAACCGGGCTTTCACGTCCACTGGCACAGCTTAAATACTCTAAGTTGTGGAAAGGAGTTTGTCCTCCATTATCAGGGAATCAGATGCTGCGCCCCGGCAGCTCTTTTTCGTCTCAGGCGATTCAGAAACGGGTAGCTGAAAACGACGATTAGGATGACCAGTACTCCCCAGTAAAATCCGGAGGCGAGTTGCTTGTGTTCGCCCAGCAAGAGCCAGGCGAGTGAAATGCCGTAAACAGGTTCGAGATTGATTGTCAGCGTAGAGGCAAAGGCGGTGATATGCTTCAATGCGCGCAGCGCCAGAACCCAGGTCAGGGTGGTGCAGAGCAGCGCCAGAATGAGCAGCAGGCCAATGTCCCGGAGGGATGGCATCAGGCTGGCCTCGGCTCCGTGCCACAGATAAAAGGGCATGATCAGACTGAGTACTAACCAGGCGCTGGTCATTTCGATAAAAGTGATATTTAGCGGCTCCGCATTGTTGACCCATTTTTTATTTAAAATGCTAAAAACCGCCGCCAACAACGAGGAGAGAAGCCCCACCCAAATTCCTGCGCGCATCGAAACGTCCACATTTTCGACGATGAGAACCATCCCGGGGACGATAAGGAATCCGGTAAACAGCTCCCACCATTTTATGCGACTGCGCAGCATAAGCGGCTCCAACAACGCGGTAAAAAATGCACAGGTGGCCATGCAAACGAGAGCGACGGAGGCGTTGGAGAGCTTGATGGCTCCAAAAAAAGTCAGCCAGTGCAGGCCGGTCAGCCCGCCGGCTAAAGCATATTGCCCCAAATGGCGGCGGGATATTTTTTGAAAACCTTTTCCAAAGCGGAGGATGAACACCAGGCTGAGGCTCGTCAACAAAACCCGCCACCAGACCAATGAAAGCGCCGGCAACTCGATGAGCCTACCCAAAATGGCGGTAAACCCCCAGAGGAGTACGGCGGTATGCAATTCCAAATAGGCCCGATTGGTCGGCTTCATAACTCGATGATATTCAATAAAATATAGTAAAATCTCCTTTGGCGCGCCTGGATTCAAATCGCTGCGAATGAACAAAAACGGGCGGTTCCCGCTTTTTCTTTCATGCTGGACAATTAGGATGCGATACAGGCTCCGAAAATTTCAGAGGCGAAGAAACGGGATTTTCACAGAACTTATTCGCAGGGAATTGAGAGCCTGTCAAAAAAATGAACCAATCTTTTTCCAAAACGTTAAGGAGATTTTTGGCAGAGCGGGACTTTGGTCGGGAGCAAACAGTTCTCAGTTTTCCAGTCCACAGAAAAAACGAGCCTTCCCTGGCTCAGCCATTTCTTCAAAAGTCAATTATTCACGAAAAACATAAAAATCATGGCAATTCAAACAGGCGATAAAGCGCCGTCCTTTACACTTTTTGATACGGAAAAAAATGAAAAGTCGCTGAGCGATTTCAGCGGGCAAAACGTCGTACTGCTGTTCTTTCCGGCAGCCTTCACCAGCGTTTGCACCAAAGAACTTTGCAACACGCGGGACGACCTGGCTTATTATCAGGGACTCAACGCCCAGGTGCTCGGCGTATCGGTGGACTCTGTTTTTACCTTAGCTAAGTTCAAAGAGGAACAAAGTCTCAATTTTCCGCTGCTCTCAGATTTCAACAAAGAAGCGGCGCGCGCCTATAATGCCATATATGAAGATTGGATCATGGGTATGAAAGGCGTCGCTAAGCGCTCGGCTTTTGTCATAGACAAAAACGGCGTGGTTCGCTATGCCGAAGTTTTGGAAAGTGCCGGAGATTTGCCGAACTTTGCCGTCATTAAAGAAACCTTGAGCGGCCTTAACAACTAAACATCGTTTCAGTCTAATTCCTTAATTTCAATCCTATGTCTTCTACTAATCCCTTTTTCGATAACGATGCCGACGTCCTCTTAGAAGAGGAAATCACCGACGATACCCGTACAGGAAACCTGGCTCAGCTCATCGTTTACAACGACGACGAAAACACCTTTGACTGGGTCATCCAATGTTTTCAGGAAATTCTAAGACACACCGCTGAACAAGCAGAACAATTGTCCATCATCATAGACTTGAAAGGCAAGGCAACTGTAAAAACAGCGCCTCTCAGGGAGTTGCGGCCATTGAAAGACGCCCTTATCGACAGGGGGCTTTCAGCAGTGATTGAGGAGAGGAGTTGAGGTTCATGAGGATTAGAAATTAATTGGACGAGCAAAGAAGACTGGTTTCTTTGCTCGTTTTTTTTTGACCGGCGCCCATTTCCTCCCAGAGGAGCAAATACTCTGGAAATAATTAGCTTTGCGCCGCTTTAAAAAATGCAACCATGAAAAACATTTCTCTGATACTCAACATCATTCTGCTTCTCGCTGTGGCCTATCTCTTCGCCGACCGCTTTTCCGGTTCCAAAAATAAGACGCATTCTGCAGCCGACGCGGGAACCGTCGTCGAAAAGCCCTTGCGCATCGTCCACCTCAATCTCGACTCTCTCCACCTAAAAAGCGAGTCTTTTCAGACAAAAAAGGCCGAGTTAGAAAAGCGCCAGGATCAGGCCGAGGCCTCTCTAAGCTCAAGAGCTAAAGCTTTTGAAAAAGAAGTAATCGCCTATCAACAGAGATTGCAAAGCGGCACCCTGACGCCCAAGGCGGCGCAGGAAGAAGAAACCCGCCTTGCCAAAAAGGAGCAATCCATCATGCAGGAACGGGAGCGCTTAGCCGGCGAAATCCTGAAAGACACGGACGAGTTCAACGATGCTTTTACCAATCAGGTGAAAAATTACCTGGACTCTCTGAAAACCCAGATGAATTACGACTACATCCTCGTAGCCGGCGCCGGCAGTCCCATTTTGCTGACGAACGACAGCCTCGACATCACCAACACTATACTGGATTTGTTGAACAAGAAAAAATAGGGGTTAGTAGCGCGCTCGAAGCGATTAAGCCTCTTTGAATCATCCTCGACCTCAAAAAGTTTTTTTAAAAAAAAGTTCTTTTGTCTTCGAAGCCCCGGTAAATGGAACTAATCCTGAACTTTTTCCTTTAAAAAAAAGAATCGGGAATTAGTTGGGTTTGGGCTGCCGTTTTCTTACCTTTGCAGTCGCTTCAAGCAAATGAGTTTGAAAAAATAACATCGCGGAGTGGAGCAGTTGGTAGCTCGTTGGGCTCATAACCCAAAGGCCGCAGGTTCAAGTCCTGCCTCCGCCACTAAGAGAACAAAGCCTCTGCAAGCGCAGGGGCTTTTTTATTGGTCTATATCCATCGGCGCCTGCCTCAATAATCCGAGCCTATAGACTCAGGGCTTTCCTACCACCACCTTGATATTGAAATTCGGATGGCCAAATCTATCCCAGAGGCGAAGCATGAGCGGAAGAAGCTGCTCCATAGCTCTGGAAGAAGCAATGTCGCCTAAGTCAATAATCAGCTCTTTGCTCCAGCCAAAGGAAGCCAACAAGTCGCTCACCTGCTGTTTGGCCTCTGCATCGTTCCCGCCGATGAAGATATTGTGCTCGCCCGGAACTAAGGATGGATGGGTCATCAATTGAACTGCTACGGTATTGAGCGCCTTGACCACCCGAACGGAGGGGAAGCTGTGTTGAATTCTCTCGCCTAAGGAGTCGGTATTGGAGACGAACAAACTGGGAGGCGCGCCATTTGAAAAATCGAAGGGATTGGAGATGTCCATCAGTATTTTGCCCTCTATATTTTTTTCACCTACTTTCTTAAGGGCTGAGAGCGAAAACTCCCCGTTGGTGGCATTAATGATAAAATCGCTGTACCGGACAGCTTCTGCATATTTGACTAATTTTATTTCGGGAAAATTTTTAATCCACTCTCCAAAGGGCAGTTTATCGGAATCTTCTCGTTCGCTCCTCAAAAGGGTCTTGGCAGTATTGCGGGTTCCGATGGCGACCTCGTGTTTCAGTTCGATAAGTTTCTCAGCAAGGGTACGACCCACTATGCCGCTGCCCAAAATTGCAATTTTCATGTCTCTACGGATTTTTCGGCATTGTACGAGTTATTTTTTGGCCGGGCGCAAAGATGACAAGTTTCGAGGCCGGGCGGTTTTCTCTTAGCGGATGTTTTTAATCATTTTTGCAAAAATCCCGCTTACCCCGTTTTAAAAAATGAGAAATCGCTTATCCCTGTTTGCCTTTTGGGTCTCGGCCTTTATCATCTTAGCTACTGCCCTGGCCTTCCCCCGCTATCACAAAGCCGGAACAGAAGCGACCCTGGCCTGGGATGTCAGCGGTTATTATCTCTACCTCCCCGCCATATTTATTTACAAAGATTTAAAAGAAGTCAAATTTCTCCCCCAAATCATCGAACAGTACCAGCCGAGTCTTACTCCCGACCAGGCCTTCCCCTTGGGCAATGGCCGGCAGGTGATGAAATACTCCGCAGGGATGGCTGCGCTCTATCTGCCGTTCTTTCTTCTTGCCCATTTTTTTGCCCTGTTGGCCGGTTATCCGGCAGACGGCTTTTCCCTGCCCTACCAGGTTGCCATTCAATTGGGCGGAGTGCTGGCGGCGCTCACAGGGCTTTGGCTATTGCGCAAAAACCTGCTCCGGTTTTTCAGCGACCGGATCACGGGCTGGGGCGTCCTTCTGATAGCGCTGGGAACCAACTTTTTCAACTACGCCACTTTCGATGCGGCCAGTCCGCACGTATGGCTCTTTGCGCTATTAGCATTGGTAGTGCATCTCAGCATCCGCTGGCACGAAAAGCCGGGCAGGCGGGGCGCCTTTCTCATCGGGCTGTGCATCGGCTTAGCGGCCTTAGTCAGACCTACGGAAGCGATCTATGCGCTGGTTCCCATTTTCTGGGGGCTGGATTCTCTTCGCAATTTGCACGCGCGGGGAGCTTTTTTTAGAAAAAAATTCTCTCATCTCCTCCTGGCGGGAGCGACGGCGGCGGCGGTGGGCTGTATCCAATTGGCCTACTGGAAAGCCGTATCGGGCGGATGGTTCGTGTATAGTTATCAGGATCAGGGTTTCAGTTTCTTGCATCCATTTTTTTCAGACGTCCTATTTTCCTATCGGAAGGGCTGGTTTGTTTACACGCCCCTGATGCTCTTTGCCATGGCGGGTTTTTTCTTTTTGTATAAAAAAAACAGGTCGCTCTTTTTCCCTGTCCTCCTATTTTTCCTATTAGATATCTGGATAGTCTCAGCCTGGGATATCTGGTGGTATGGCGGCGCCTTTGGACAGCGGGCTATGATTCAGGCATACCCGCTGCTGGCCTTCCCCCTGGCCGCTTTCCTGTCCTGGATGTCGGGGAGGAAATGGTCGAACTGGCTCTTAGGCGCGCTGATGGCCGCCTGCACAGCGCTAAACCTTTTCCAAACATATCAGGCTCACTGGGGTCCCTGGGAAGCCGACATGATGAACAGAGCCTACTACTGGCGCATCTTCGCCAACACCCAGGACGAACCATCTGACAAATTATTACTCGATACGAAAGAGGGGTTTTTCAGAGAAAAAAAGAAGGTTCAGGTTCTCTTTTTCACTGATTTTGAGTCAGTTGAAGATGCGCCAGGCATGAGCAGCCAAAGGGCGCATTCGGGCAATCGCTCTGCTTACGTGGATGCGCAGACGGAATATTCCTACACCATCCATCTGCCGAGACCTGAAAGTCTGAAGGCCGGACAGAGGCTGCACATCGGCGCCTGGTTTTTCGGCCCGCAAAAGAAATCGCAGGTTTGGTGGATGCCGCAGATGGTCGTGAGTTTTGAAAAAGACGGACACATGGTGCATAAACGGATCGTCCGCCCCTTTCGGGTGCTGAATCAGGCCGAATGGGGCGAAGTCGGCATGGACATTAAAGTCCCCCGGAAAGATTTCGACCTCTTCAGGATTTTCCTCTGGAATCCTACCCAAAGGGAAGAAATGTACATGGATGATTTGAAGGTGGAGACTTTCGAGTAGCTACTGTTTCGAAGACAGCCCTGGTTTATCCGGCAGGGTTAGCGCGGCTCTTATCCTTTCCTGTAGGCCTTTTGCGACGAGCCGATGCCCCAGTTCGTTCCAATGGTATCCGTCAATCGCGCGGATGTTTATTCTATTCGACTCTGCCTCCTGGTGCAGGAGTACCGGCTCCTGCTCATAAGAAAAGCCGGCTGCTTTCACGATATCCCGCATCGCGCTCATTTGCGGCTCATAGCTGTCGGCGGAAAAGAAGACGACGGGCAGGTCTTCGGGAATCCGCTTGCGGGCTTTTTCAAAAATCATCTTAGTGGTTTGCACGGCCTCCCGAAAAGGCCGGTATTCCTCTTTCAGGGTAGAAATATAATACTCGCCAGGTCTTATTTCCTGGCCATAATGCAGGAGGTTTTCCCAGCGCTCATCGAACCAGGTCAGTACCAACAAGCGCTTTTTCCATTTTTGATAAAAGGAAACAGGCGTCTTATAAACCAGCTTCCCCCTTTTATTCAGGTAGGGTCTTCGCTCGCCGACTTTATAGCCGCATTCTATTTCTAAAGCTGCATAATTGTCAATGAAGTCATTCGAGCAGGTTTCCCAGACAATCAAATCCGGCCTTATCTCGTCTAACCATTGATCCAAAATCATGTACTCCTGCAAGTTGCTAAATCCCGCATGGCCATAAGCGAAAACCTCTATCCCTAAGCTGTCTGCCAACAGGTTAAAAAAGGATTTTTCATTGGACACCTCGACAGAGGCCGTGTAGGAATCGCCCACAAAAAAGACTTTGGGTCTGTTTGAGTCCGGATTGCCGAAAGTCTTGAAGCCCCGCTCGTCATAGTGAATCTTTACGGGATATTCAAGTCCCGCCTGATCCCGCAGAGTCCCTTCAAACTGGTAATCAGGCGTCATTTTCCATCCCAGCAAATCGTCCTTTTGCGCGGTATTGTAAGGAGGAGGGATGACGGGCGGCGGCGGCGGAGGGTTCGTTATTCTAAGCCAGACCTCGCCAACAGTCGCCAACAATAGCACAAAAAAAAACAGGGTGATGAGTGAGAAAGCAATCTTCTTTCTCAAGGAGAGTTGAGGCATGGTCTGCTTTTTTAAAAAACTATTCCGGCGCCTGACGCCGGGAGGTTCATCAATCCTGAGAAGCCTGGCTCTTCCTCCAGGTCAGCCCATTGATAAGCGTCTCCAGGAAGTTCTCAAACTCTGTGAGCGATTCCGGCGCATCGTGGGTGTTCCTCACCTGCTTTTCCATGTCGCCAAAGCGAATGTAGGTAATGGTCGTCGGCAAATCAACGACTTTGTTTTCGCGGGGATACTCGCTATAGAAGCTATAAAAGTCCACTTCCTCCGACTTGTTTTTGATGTCTCTGAACACCTGCTGGTCCACTCTGGCCTCGTACAATCCTAATCGCTCGACGTTGGAGAAACCATACCAGATCACTTTTCCGTCGGTGTAAAATTTCACTTCATAAGTTGGGCAGGTTCCGTAGCAGGGCGTTTTTTTGAAGCCTGCATACTGATAAACCTCAGGGTCGTCGCCGGGCGTATCTTTTTCTGCCGAAGGCTGTCCGGGTTCCTCGACAGGCATATTTTTGCCTTTCCCCTGTTCAGCTTCAGCGACAGTTTTGCGGTGGCAGGCGGCTAAAGTCAGCAGACCTAAAAAAGAAGTCAATAACAAGAGTCTGTTCATCTTCATGGCGTTTGCACTATAATTTATTCGTGACTATTGAAAAATAATTTTTTTAAAAAAAAGAAATTCCGAAGGTCGCCTCAACCGTCTTTACTTCTTTTTCTTAGCGGCGGCCTCGCGTTGTGCAGCGATGGCCTGTTGTTGTTTGAGGGCATCCTCCAATCTGGATTGGAAGCCGCCTTTCTTCTTGGGCTTTTTCCGGTAGGCCTCCAATTGTTCGTTGATCTTGTCGTGGTCAATGATCCATTTCCTGGTGACGATGGTCTGGGTGACGTTCATGATGTTGCTGAACACGAGGTAAGCGGTCAGACCGGAAGCGTAGTTATTAAAGAAAAACAGGAAGAACACCGGCATGACGAACTGCATATATTTCATCATTTTGGCATTGGCGCCGCCGCCCATACTGGCCATGTCCATTTGCTGCATGTTGTAGTAAGTATATACTAATGTGGAAACCACCCACAACAGCGTAAACAAACTGACGTGCTCTCCATAAAACGGAATATTGAACGGCAGCCAGAAAGCCGTGTCGTAGCTCGACAGATCCGTCGCCCAAAGGAAACTCGCCTGCCGGAATTCGATGGAGCCGGGGAAGAAGCGATACAGCGCTAACCACACGGGCATCTGAATGGCGACGGGCAAGCACCCGCCCAATGGATTCACTCCAAATTCCCTATACATTTTCATGCTTTCCATTTGGATCTGAGACTGGTCGTCTTTAAACTTCTCCCGCAGTGCGTTGAGTCTCGGCTTGAGCGCAGCCATCTTAGCCTGGGAGTAAAGCATCTTGTAGCTAAGCGGATAGAGCAGCAACTTGACGATGAGCGTCAAAACCAGAATCACGAGACCCTTCGAACTAATGAATGAGAGCAGGAAGTTGAAAAGCGGACGGATGACCCATCTGTTGGCCGTGCCGATTATACTCCTGCCAAAGGGGACGATGTCTTCTAAGTCTGTCTTATACGCTCTCAGCGTGTCAAACTCTTTGGGGCCGATGTAAAACTCCATTGGATAGCTGTCCCCCTGATCGAGAGGAATGCCGACAACCGTGGAGAGTTTTTTCAGGTTTACGTCTTCCGGCGGCAGTACCTCGGTGGCAAAGTTGCCCCCTTTAAACGCAGTACCTTTCGTCATCAGAACGCCGGCAAAGAACTGGTTAGAGTGAGCAAACCACTGGATGTTTTTGTTGGGAAGGTCGTCCTCATCGCTGGAGGTACAGGAACAGAAGTCTGCCTTATCGCCGGAGGGTTTATAATAAACAGAGGCGTAATTGCGCTCGTACTGCGAGTTTTCTTCCAACTTGTCTAAGAAACTGACCCATTGTAGTCGGAGGGTATTGGCGTCCGCATTGAGCACATGTTCGAGACCCTTGAAGTTCAGTTGGTACTGCATGGCGTAGCTCTCTCCGGGCTGAATGGTGTAAACCTGCTCGAAATAGCGCCCCATTCCCGCATCGGCTCTAAAAGCGATCCCGTTGTCGCCCTGCTTTGAAACCGTAAAAAACAAGCGCTCGCTGCTCAGCGGGCGCGGCAGCCCTGCAACGGGAAGCAGATATTCAAAACGGTCTTTTTTATCATGCATCAACTTCAGCGGAACTTTGAATTCTTTATGTGCAGAATCCCGCTCTATTTTGTAGTGCTGCTTTAGTTCTACCTCTTTGATGCGCCCGCCTTTGTTAGTGAACAAAATCCGCATGACCTCATTCTCCAGCACTTCTATTTCTTCCTCTCCGGTAGCGGCAGAGGTGAAAGGCCCAAACTCGCTATTCAACTGCATCTGTTGCTGAGCGATAGCCTGTGAGTCTATCTGTGTAGTTTCCTCGGGAACGATTGGCAGATTTTCCAGGCTTGCCAGACTATCCGCTCTTTTTTCTTCCAAAAGGCGAAGCGAGTCCAGTCTCGCCTGCTCCTGTTCTTTCAGCAACTTCTGCTGAGGCGCCATGGTAAGCTGCCAGGCCATCAAAATACCGAAGATGAGCAGGAAGCCAATAATTGTGTTTTTATCCATTATTTAGATGAGTTGTTCGTAGAGAGAAGAGTTTGTCATTTTCTCAAAAGCCTTTTAGGTTAAATTCGCATCAAAATTCCCTCCCTTTTTTCAATGCCGTGCAAAGATAAAATTTTCCCGTTTTTACAGGCACAGACATAGACAATTGTATGGCCGGCATAGAGCAGCAGGCCGATTCCACGGCGCCGACGCCTGCAATGTGGTCGAAAAACGGGCTAAGTGATTTGCCTGTAATTTTGGTAAATTTGCTTCTCCACTATTTTTATTCAAAAAATAAACGGTAGCTATTTAGAATGCAGCAGGGGTTCCCGCTGATTTTGCGGATTTTAATTTGATAAAAAAAGAAGGAATACCTAAATAATCGCCTAAACGAGGGAATCAGGGTCGCGGGCTGATTCCGTAACAAAAACGAGAAAGCAGAACACGATGCAGACACAGGACGTCGCCACCAAACTAAAAAATCATTTCTCCCACCTGACAGAAAATATACCGGCTATTCCCGAGGGAGTCAGCTGGCTGCTTCCATCCGGCGACCAGCCCGAAGCAGTCAGGATATTCGATCTTTTTTTAGAAAAATTCTATGCGGACGAGCAGCCCCGCACGCTCATCCTCGGCATCAATCCGGGGCGATTTGGGGCGGGGCTTACCAACGTATCCTTTACCGACCCCGTCCACTTAGAGCGGGATTTGCAAATCGCCAACGACCTGCCCAAGCGGGAAGAACTGTCGGCAAAATTCATCTACCGCGTTGTGCATACCCTCGGCGGCCCAAAGGCGTTTTATCATCGGTTTTTCATTCACTCCATCGTGCCTTTTGGTTTTGTAAAAAATGGAAAGAACTACAACTACTACGATGAAAAACCGCTGTGGGAGGCCGTGAGACCTTTAGCCTTAGTTCACCTGCGGGGGCTTTTGGAAATGGGCATGGACAGCAGTCGCTGCATCTGCCTGGGCGAAGGACAGAACTTCCGCTTTTTTTCAAAATTGAATGAAGAAGAAAAACTCTTTGGGCGCATCATTCCCCTGCCCCACCCTCGCTTTGTCATGCAGTACAAGCGAAAATATGTCGATGAGTACATTGAGAAATACGTCTTAGCGCTGAATGGGGAGAATTGAGGAAACCGGCCTTAAAGCATGGCTCTGGATTCTCACAGGTTGAAATCTTTTCAAAAATTTATCTCGCACTCTCTTTACCAATCCACATCTTTTCCCCCGCTTCCACCGCAAGCTCTAAGCTGTTTTCAGGAGGCGGAATTGGGCAGACGTAGTTATCCGAGTAAGCGCACCAGGGATTGTAGCTCTTATTAAAATCGAGCGTTACCTGCCCTCCCTCAAAGTCGGAAATCTGTAGGTCTAAGTAGCGTCCGCCGCCGTAGGTCTCTTCGCCGTTGGTCAGGTCGCGGAAGGGGAGGAAGAGGTATTGGGCGTATTCCGGCATCTCTCTAAGCGCCAGATTTTGATAGACGGCAAGGCGGTGTAGCTGTCCGTCTAAATCAAAAGTCAGCACGCCATATTTTACGTAAGGCTTGGTGGAGCCGCTGAAAGTCGGCAGCTCGAAGGGTTGCTCGTCCGGCGTCCGCTCAAAAGTGCAGAGGACGCGGTAATGCTCGTCCGGCTTGAAGAATCGCAGATTTTTTACCTGTTTTTTCGTCTGTAGGGGAGAGCGCTTGTCGGCGAGGAAATCCTTTTTGTAGTCTTCCCGATATTGTCGAATCATTTTTGCATAGTCCGTCTGAGCGCTCTGCCCCGCCATTTGAAATGCAAGGAACAGGAGCAGATTGAAAAACAGATACTTTTTCATTTTAAAAAAATTTATCTCTTAAGGAAAAATGTCGCGTAAATCAATAGCCCGGTTTTCCCGCTGACGACGCAGATTTTCCCGCAGAGCGTCCAACCGGAGAAGAATTTTAATTAAAAAAATTCTCGTCGCTGTCGTCGTCGTCGTTGAGCATATCGGCCAGAGCGTCGTTGAAGGTCAGCGTAGAGTCCACGAAGTTTTTGTGGATGACGTTGAACTCCGACAAGCCATGGAGCGCCAGCTCCATAAACGGGT
>CAZXQI010000063.1:0-20332 GCA_964643005.1 uncultured Saprospiraceae bacterium
AAATGCCTGTCAATGGGATTTGCCTCCGTCCATAGGGTGGCTCCGCATAGCGCTGAGGCCAGAAACAGCAGGAGCTGAAACTGTAAATCCCTTCTTAAATTGAATAAGTTATCCCAACAGAAATCTGTGTTTTCTAAAATGCTTGGGTAGGAAATTATAAAGGGTAGGCGTTATGGGGTTTTAGGAAAGGTGTAATTTCCTACAAGAGGAAAAAACCTGCGGTGAATGTATAGCGTTTTTCCTTTATAAAGAATCTTTATGATTTTTTTTTAAAAATAAACATTGTAATCCGGTGATTTCTGAAAAATGTGAGCCTGATTGGGAGCATTTGATTGCAACTTTGAGCGTCGCCCTGAAGCGGGGAGGCAAAATCCTTTAGGCTCATTAGATTAAGTGACGATTGTCACTTTTTGCAATTCCTGACTTGTTACTTTTGCCAATACTCTCAACATGAAATCAAAAGTCCTGAAACTCGTCTTAGTGTGCCTTACCTGTATAGGGATTGTTGCGGGCGCAGTTTATTTGGTAAAATATTTTTTAAAATAAAAACTCCTGATATGAAAAAGAACATGGGATCAACCGACCGTATCGTCCGCCTCATTGCGGCTCTCCTAATTGGCCTTCTTTACTTCACCGGCCTGATTTCAGGTACTGTGGCCATTATCTTAGTGGTACTGGGGATCGTCTTTATCGCCACCAGCGCCATTAGCTTTTGTCCGATTTACCGAATTTTTGGAATCAATACCTGTCCTACTAAAGAAAAGAAATAAGACTGCCGTCCGTCGGATTAGCGACGGGAAGGCGGAAGAGTTTGGAAGGGAATGGCTTTCGGGTTTTCATTTTCTCCAACCCCTCCGGGGAGGCGCTTTTGGGCGCCATCACTTTATTTCATAGAATTCATAAGAAGCTCTTTCAGGGGAGCATACTGCCAGGCGGTCACCTTCGGCGATGAGGTAGTATTGCGATCCTTTTTCGGCTTCAATGTTCAGGCTCCAGAGTTCGGGCTGGCTGCCGTCGTTTGCCATTTCAGTGATTTGGAAGGAGGACTTAGTGTCCGGACGGTGGGCGAGATAAACGGCGATGCCGTCCAGCACCTGAGCGGTGATAGTGGCTTTTCCATCGGCAAACCTGTGTTCCACCTTTTTGACGGAGGGGTTTTTACCGTTGAAAAGCGGATGCTTCATCAGGTATTCGGTGCGCGCTTTCATCAGTTCTTCGACGCCGATGCTGTTGGTCAGTCCGATGCTGACGGTTTTGGCGAGATTCTTTTTGAAATCCTCGTAGGAGTAAAGTTTGTAGGGATCGTCTTTTACTTCCTTGTCCAGAAAAGCCTGGATTTTAGCGGCTAATTTTAGATACTCGCCGTTGGCGAAGTTCTCCAGGACGATGGTGCGGCAGTGGCCGACGTAGATTTTTCTCCAGAGTGGATTTGTCAGCAGGTTGGTTATCAGGGGGCGCTTTGGATTCTTGTTTTTGTAATGGGCGAAAAGGCTGAACTCTTTCAACTCCTTATCCGTCAGCGCGCCCTGTTTCTCGCCATCGTATCTGAATCCGCCGAAGGAAATGTTCATATCCCAGACGATGGGGGTGAACAGGCCGTCCGGAGTTTTATACAGATAATAATTGTGGCTGAGCCGGCCTGTGTAACTGTCTAAATTGACGAGTACGCTGTTGAAGGCGTGCATCCACAATACCATGTCTATATTTATAAAACTGTCAATTTTTTCGGGATGTTTGTTCAGCATTTTGGTCAGAAAAATTAATTCCTGCCAGTTTTTCTCCTTTTTAGACTTGAGTTCGTACCAGCCTTTGTAACAGTCGGGGTCATCCCCTGCGTACATGAGCGAGGCCTTATCGGTGGGCTGGCAGACGAGGCCGGAATTTTCCATCTCTCTGGTCTCCTCCCATTCTGGATCGCATTTGAAAAAGGCCCCCTTGTCGGTACCATAGGCCTCTTTTAAGAACTTCTCGTCAACGGACTGGGTGTTGTTGTAGATGCCGAAATACTCGCCGTTGACATACACTTTTACAAAATTGCAAAGGGAGGCGGGCATGTACTTTCGGGCGATCTCGTAAGATAGCGCTTCGCGAACAAAACTGGGATCCTGGAACAGATTGGATAATTTTAGCGTCTCATAGCCCCCGGGGAATTTTTGGCCTTTTTCCTGATAATCGGCTTTTAAATTGAAGGGCAACTTTTTAGAACCTTTGGAGCGTGGATTGTTGTAAGAGCTGTTCCCCTTATATCTCACGCCCACGTTATTATACTTCTTACCGTCAATTACGACCGTCGCTGTAAGGCGCTCTTTCGTGTTAAGTGTTTTGAGAGAATCGAGGATGTTATTCCAGTCAGATTCGGGGAAGGTGATTCGAATGACCGGGATATGATCCAAATCGTACAGACCTTGAGCCGGTACGGTCTGGAAAAAAGGAAAACAGAGAGCGACAAACAGCAAAAATTTCTTCATCAAAAGGCAGATTACTTATTCAGGTCTTCCAGCGTGGCGGAATGTTTTTCCCACATGTAATTCGCCGGACTGTAGCTCATCAGGCCAGGGTTTTCGGCCATGATGTAGTATTCGATGGCCTGCTCGCCGTTTTGGGGGATGATGGTGATGCCGAAGATATTGTTGTTGGCGGTTCCATCGTCATTTTTCCCATCGTCGGGCATGGAGACCTGACTAAATTCGGCATGGCCCTCTAAGCGATAATATAAAATGACCCGCCTGGGGAACTTGTCCACTTTAGCGGTGATGTGAAAGTTTTCTATTTTCAAATTGGAGAGCGCTTCCCGCTTTTTCACCTCCACGTTGAGAATGTCGGAAGGAAAAATAGACAAAGCCGGGTGCGCTTTCAGGTAAGAAGTTCTTTTTGTCATCAGTTCCGCAATACCGGGGATTTTGCTCTTTTTCCCGATAGTTTCGCTGAGACTTTTATCGAACTCCGCCAGACTATAGGCTTTGTGCGGATCGTCGGAGAAGGCCTGGCGAATGAGGCTCTGCAATTCTATGGCGCGAGCCAGATATTTGCCATTGCTGAAATAATCGTGGAGGATGTTGCGGTAATGAGAGAGGTAAATCTTTTTGTAGTCCGTATTTTCCAGGAGTTTGCTGATGAGCGGTTTGGTGGTGCTTTCCGAGTGGAGCAGGGGATTGAGTTCCTGGAGCGCTTTTAACTTTAGATCAGAACCGACGCCAATATTTTTGAAGCTTCCAAAGGCCAAATTCAAATCCCAGATGATGGGATAAAACCGCCCGTCGGCATCCTGAAAGAGGTAGTAATTAATACTGTGTTGACCCGAGTAGCTGCTGAGGTTGACGGTGATGTTATTGAAAGCCAGCATCCAAAGCGCCACGTCAACGTTGAGGACGGTCTCTATTTTCCCCGGATCCTCATTTAAAATGCGAGCCAGTTCCATCAGTTCTTTGGTTCCGTGGGCTGAAAGTTTTTCAAAATTATTCTCATAACAGGCAGGGGAGGCGTCGTATTCGAGGGAGCCGTAAATGTTGTTTTTGCAACCCGCAACAGACTTCTCGCCGGCGCCGGGATTTACCTTAAAAAAGGCGTTCTCTCCGCCAGTGGTAAAGAACCGGCTGAGGAAAGCGCCGTCCTCCACCGCTTCGATGTTGGCGAAGAGGCCGTAGTACTTGTCGTTGATCGTGACTTTGGCGTAATTGGCTCTGGGAGCAGGCATGTAGGTACGGGCGATTTCAAAGCCCAAAACCTCGCGCACCATGCTGGGATCCCGCAGCGTATTGGACAGGCGGATATGATGATGACCCTGAATGTTCTGGCCTTCGTTCTTATAGTTCAGACTTATGAACAGGGGATTGCGCGTTCCACCCAGCACAAAAGCCTTGGAGCTTTGGTAGCGAACGCCCGCATTCTCAAATTTTTGTCCGTTGATTTCTACGGTGGCTTCTAACAATTCGCTCCCGTTCAGGCGAAGGGAATCGAGGAAGTAAGTCCATTTGTCCGTTTCAAAAGCGATTTTGATATCTTGAATCTCTTCCGTGTCAAAGAAATCTCCCTCTATATTTTTGTCCTGGGAAATGGCATTTGGCCAACCAAATACAATAAAAATGAAGAGTAACAGCAAAGTTTGTTTCATGTCTGAAGTATAAATTTGCATAGTTTGTTTTTTAAGCAACTGATTATCAGCTATTAAGAAAAGACATTGGGAATGAACGTCTTTTCCAGTTTGCAATAATAAAAAAAACAATAACGATTGTGGAAAATTGGGGGAAATGTGGCGGACGATGCACCCGCAATTCTCACTTGCCGTTTTCTGCAGTGTGTTCAAAGTACCCCGTTTTGGTGTTTTTCCTCACCGAATTCCAGGGGAAGTAGCGCCCGTTCATGGCCACGTAAACGCCCGGGGGAAGCGTCTGCAAAAAAGCCAGGGCGCTGCCGAGGTTAAAAAATCCATCCGAGGAAGTCCCGAAGGCATAAGGCACCATCGCCCCTGTCAGCACGATGGTCTTGTCCTTCAGACCTGCGTTGACGAGGTACCCGGCGGTTTTCACCATCGTATCGGTGCCGTGGGTGATGAGGATTCGCTGATGCGGGCTGCGCAGGCAGTTGTGCGCGATGATTTGGCGATCTGTGTCCGTCATTTCCAGGCTGTCCACCATCATCAGCGTTTTCACGTCGTAGTCGAGAGAACAGCGCCCACGCTCCAACATGGCCTGGACGTGCGTATCCTTAAAAAAGAGCTGCCCCGTGATGTAGTTGTATTGCTTGTCGAAAGTACCGCCAGTGATAAAAACCTGAATCATAATAGCTTTTGTAGATGATGTATTGTCGAAAATCCCTGCGCCCAATGAGACGCTCTATCCATTCCTTCAGCTACATTTTCAAAATATCCGGCAGAGCGATTTTCACCTTTTGCGCTTAGTGGAAGCGTCAAAAGTATTTGCGCAAAGATTGAGAATTATCAGCACCTTCCAGGTCTTCGAATGATTTTTTTATTTTGTGGCTTCCCGATGCCCGATTTTGCCTACCTTTCGCCTTTATTTATTAGCCTAAATTGCCGGACTTTTTTTGAATGATTGTTCCGACGATAAATGCGCCGGTTTTGAGAAGGTCTTTTGCGATTTTGTTGTATAAACGACTTAGACGCGCAGAACTTTAAAAGGCCGGACTTCCTGTCTTCGGAGAAAAAAGGGCAATTTTTTAAAACTTTTAAATATGGCAAAAGACATTGTATCTCTACTCGGCGATCAGGCCGACTACCTCCTCGGACACGAATGTAAGGTGATTCCCAAAAAGGACATTACTACGCCAGGACCGAAGTTTCTGGACGACGTATTCGGCAACAGCAACCGCAATCCACAGGTTTTACGCAATCTGTCCGCATTGCTCAACCACGGCAACTTAGCAGGCACCGGATTCCTCTCCATCCTTCCGGTTGACCAGGGCGTTGAACATACGGCGGCGGCTTCATTTTATAAAAACCCGATGTATTTCGACCCTGAAAATATTATCAAATTGGCCATGGAAGCCGGGTGCAACGCAGTAGCCTCCACCTTCGGCGTGCTGGCCATCCACGCCAGGAAATATGCGCACAAGATTCCCTTCGTGGTGAAGCTGAACCACAACGAATTGCTGACCTATCCGACCAAATACGACCAGATACTTTTCGGCACAGTCGAAGATGCCTGGAACATGGGCGCCGCCGCAGTCGGCGCTACCATCTATTTTGGATCGGAAGAAAGCGGACGCCAGATCGTGGAAATCAGCGAGGCGTTTTCCCTCGCCCACGAATTGGGCTTAGCGACCATTCTCTGGTGCTACACCCGCAACAATTCCTTCAAAAAAGACGGCGTAGATTACCACGCCGCCGCCGACCTGACCGGCCAGGCCAACCACATCGGCGCCACCATCCAGGCCGACATCGT
Source organism: uncultured Saprospiraceae bacterium (assembly GCA_964643005.1). Classification (GTDB taxonomy): domain Bacteria; phylum Bacteroidota; class Bacteroidia; order Chitinophagales; family Saprospiraceae; genus UBA6168. The sequence goes on from CAZXQI010000063.1 coordinate 5,901, forward strand.
CAAGCAAAAATTGCCCTCGAACAACAGAGGCTTTGAAAAAATAGGCTTCTCGAAATGGAACGCTGCCATGTACGACAAACTCGGCACAGATCACCCGATTGACCTCTGTCGCTACCAGGTGGTGAACAACTACATGGGCAAAATAGGCCTGATCAACTCCGGCGGAGAGTCGGGCGGAGCTTCCGACATAGCCGACGCCGTAAAAACTGCCGTCATCAACAAGCGAGCCGGCGGCATGGGCCTGATTCTCGGCCGGAAAGCTTTCCAACGACCTATGAAAGAAGGTGTGGAAATTATCCACGCCGTCCAGTCCGTCTATAATGACAGGAAAATCACCGTGGCCTGACAGACCTTAGAAATTCCTGCTCTTCATAGAGCTTCTTTTATACTGCTCTCTGTTAGCGCTTCGAGCGCTAACAGAGGTTTTTTTTGTGGGGAGATTGGGAGGGGAGAGGCGCTTTTTTGTTGTATCTGCCGGGGAAGGTTGGGGAGACACAGTGTTAATCCATAAAAACGGAAATGCTGAGGGTGATACCTCGTAAAGAAGCAAAAGAGATTCAGGTAATGAACCCATTTTTGACTTGAGAAGGAGAAGGGATGATGGATTTCATGGGATACAGGGGGAAGATGGCAGAACTGTTGCTTGGCAATTTTTAGGTACAGAATACCGTACTATTGTTTTTACCCCTCATCCAGACTACCAGATATTTTTGAAAAAGACAGGAAGAAACGTAGGTTTGAGTATCAAAATTCAACACTATGCTTCCTCCACGCCTACCCAAATTTACGCAACTACATAAATCTTGCGGCTTAGGAGCCGTAAAAAACTTGTGGCTGTTAGTTTCTCTTATCCCAGTTGCCCGTACGGTAAACCTCTACAAGCTGAAAGATTGGGCGCCAGGTAGGAAAGGAAACGCAGCGTTGTACCTGCGTTACAATCGTCCCTAAGATTAGACCAATGAATAAGCAATAAAAAGCCAATAACCCTACATTGAAATTTGCACTCCGGAAAACACTCGAACACCAAGCTATCAGGCCTCACCACAGCTCCTGCACAAAAGCCAGTTTGGAGTTCTTATAAGTTTCCTTTTCCAACATTTCTTTAAACTTAATCATTGTTTGCAGAGGCCCCTGATCTGCGGCGAGGTTGACCATCCAGGCGGGGATATTCCCGGCGGGGTCGGAATTGAGGTGGTAGTCCACCCTGACTTTTCCGTTGCCGATGGGTGTGAAAGTCCAGTGGAGGTCTGCTTTGGTGATGCGGACGATGCCTTTCTTTTCGGGTTCTATTCCCTGGACAGAGGTGGATTTGGAATGGATGGCAAGTGTTTTTTTGTCCTGCCAGAAGATGGAGTGGAGGATCAGGTCTCGATTGTCAAAGGGCCAGGGGAAATCCATTTCCGTATAGTAATAAACTTCTGAGTCGGAGACTTTTTTGATCGTTCTGGAGACGAGGGAGGCGTACACCCAGTCGTTAAATCCTTCTACGTCCATCAGAACGGCGGCGATGGAATTGAGGGAGGCTTCTACCTGGGTCGTAAATTTTAGCTCTTTGACTTTAGAGTCGGGAGCATTCCGGACGTAAACCTGGATGCCTCCTTTATTGCGTTTGAGTTGCCACTCCTGAGCCTGGAGCGGTTGGACGGCGAAAAAAGACCCTAAGAGAGCGAATAAGACAATGACGAAACTTCTCATAACTTAGTTGACAAATTTTTTGAGGTTGCTGATTCAATAACTAATACAAAGCCGGAATGTTGATGGTACTTTGCGAAGGTTTTATACATTTGGGCAAAATCACAAAAACATGCGGCAGTATCTCGATTTGATGCAACACGTCCTAAAAAAGGGTATTCAGAAAAGCGACCGCACCGGAACGGGGACAATTAGCGTTTTTGGCTATCAGATGCGGTTTGACCTACAGGAGGGGTTCCCACTCTTAACTACTAAGAAACTTCATACCAAATCCATCATCTACGAACTTCTTTGGTTTTTGAAAGGAGACACAAATATAAAATATCTACAGGATAATGGGGTAAGAATTTGGAATGAATGGGCCGACGAGCAGGGAAATCTGGGTCCAATTTACGGAAAACAGTGGGTGGCCTGGCCGGCGCCGGATGGAAAAACCATCAACCAAATCCAGCAGGCTGTGGATCAGATTAGAAACAATCCCGACAGCCGGCGCATCTTAGTCAGCGCCTGGAATGTGGCCGAGCTGCCGGAAATGCACCTCAACCCCTGTCATGCGCTGTTCCAGTTCTACGCAGCCGATGGTAAACTCTCCTGCCAGCTCTATCAGCGCTCGGCGGATGTGTTTCTGGGAGTTCCCTTCAATATCGCATCCTACGCCCTGCTGACGATGATGATGGCACAGGTCTGCGGCCTCGAGGCGGGAGAATTTGTCCACACTTTTGGGGACGTCCACCTTTACCTGAATCACTTAGAACAGGCGAAACTTCAACTGAGCCGCCAGCCCGGACCGCTCCCGACGATGAGCCTCAATCCAGAAGTAAAGGACATTTTTCACTTTGAGTATGAGGACTTTACATTGTCCAATTACGAGCCTCATCCCCACATAAAGGCGGCAGTTTCAGTCTGAATGTTTTAGACAAAACTCTCAACTGGTATTCTTTTGTTGAATACGGGCAGAGCCTACAAATTCAGTTTTAAAAAACTAAAGTGAAATTTATTTTCCCAAAATAGAGCCATCATAAAAAGTAGTGATGAAGCCAATTTTTTTACAAATACCCACGGAGTTAGAAGAATCTACGACTAAGGAGCTAAGCTCTGCGCTGGAAAAATTCATCAGATGGGAAAACCTGATGATCGAATATTTGCCAAAAATTGTCGGGGCGATTCTCGTCATATTAATAGGGATTTGGTTGATAAAATGGATGGATCGCCTGATGCTAAAGGCGCTTATCAAAAGGAAAACTGAAATTTCTCTCCGGACTTTTCTCAGTTCTACCATCCGCATCAGCCTATACGTGCTTTTGACGCTCACCGTAATTAGCGTTTTAGGAATCAATATCACGGGTTTCGCCGCCCTGCTGGCGGGGGCGGGACTGGCAATCGGCAGCGCGCTGAATGGCACATTGGGAAATTTTTCCGGCGGCGTGATGATACTGATTTTGAAACCATTCAAAGTCGGCGATTTGATAGAGGCTCAGGGGCAGTTTGGGATAGTCAAAGAAATAGGTATCGTTTACACCTCTATCCTGACTGCTCAAAACAAGACGATTCGCCTGCCCAACGGCGCCCTGAGTACGGGAGTCATCAACAACTTCACCGACCAGGACAATTTGCGGATAGATATCCAGGTACCTGTCGCCGACTACACCGATGTAGATAAAGCGAAGAAAGTGGCCATTGAAGCCATGAAGACCATTCCTGAGGTACTGATGGATCCGGCGCCGGATGTCAAAGTAACAGAACTCACGGGGGATGGGCCTGTTTTGGTATTGTGGCCGAAAATAAAAGTGAAGCCCTACGACCATGCCAACCCCCGCCAGATGGAGGCCGATTATTACAGCGTTTATTTTGGCGTGCGCAAGGCCGTTTACGACGCCTTTGTATTGAACGGCATCGCCACTCCGAGCAATACCATTGAGGTGACGATGGCCGGCGGCAACGGATTGGAGAAGACACAGAAATGATGACTAACCGGCTGGATACAATTTTATGAGAAGGTTTTCCGACACAGGATTTCCCGTTGGCTTTCACCTTTTCTAAATTGTCGCCGAAATTCAAAGAAACCTGAATAGTTATCAAAAATGATTGAAAACGCAGTGGCTCCGGTTATTTGAAACTATAAAACGCATGGATCTAAACTTAAAGGATAAGGTAATTCTCATAACGGGAGGATCGAGCGGCATCGGAGAGGCTATTGCCCGACTGATGGCAGAGGAGGGCGCCATCCCCGTCATTGCGACCCGCGAAGTAGAGCGCACGCTCGACCTGGTCAAAGAACTGAAGGCGGCAGGCAAAGAATCCCACGGCATTTTTGGAGAACTGCGCAAGCGCACTTTCTGTGAAAAGGCGGTGCAGGAAACCGCTAAGCGCTACGGTCGCATTGACGCATTGGTGAACAACGCCGGACGAAACGACAATATCGGACTGGAAAGCGGAAGCCCCGAACGCTTCGAATGGTCGCTCATCGAAAACCTCCATCACTACTACAACCTGGCGCACATGAGCCTGCCCTGGCTCAAACAGTCCAAAGGCTCCATCGTGAATGTGAGTTCCAAAGTGGCGCTTACAGGCCAGGGAGGCACGAGCGCCTACGCAGCCGCCAAAGGCGCCCAGTTGGCCATGACCCGCGAATGGGCCGCCGAGTTATTGCCTTACAGCATTCGAGTGAACGCCGTGGTTCCCGCCGAGGTAATGACGCCGCTGTACCGAAAGTGGATTGACACTTTTGACCACCCCGAACAGAAACTGAAGAGAATCACCTCCAAAATCCCCCTCAATGCGCGGATGACAACGCCCGAAGAAATCGCTTCTGCCGTTGCTTTCCTGCTCTCTGATTGCGCTGCCCATATCACCGGGCAGTGGTGGTTCGTGGATGGTGGCTATGTTCACTTAGACCGGGCGCTCACCTGACCCGGATTGTTTCAAAACCTGCTATGCTAAAAATCGCCTGGTCGCCCCTTTTCAGACAGCCCCTTCCGGAAGGACACCGCTTCCCAATGGCAAAATACGAACTGCTGCCCGAACAGCTGCTCTACGAGGGAACCATCGCCGGGGAGAATATTTTTCATCCCGAACCCGCCTCTGAGGAAACTATCCTCTGGACGCACGAGGCCGCCTATTGGGAAAGATTAAAAAACCTGAAGCTCTCTCCGAGAGAAGTGCGGGCCATAGGCTTCCCCCTGTCGGATTTATTGGTGAGTCGGGAAATCCACATTGCTCAGGCTACCGTGCAATGCGCCCTGTATGCCCGCGAATTTGGCTGCTCCATGACGACAGCCGGAGGGACGCATCACGCTTTTACCTGGAAAGGGGAGGGCTTCTGCCTGCTCAACGATGTCGCTGTCGCCGCCAACTACCTGTTGCACAAAGACTTAGCCCGACAAATCTTAGTCGTTGACCTCGACGTCCACCAGGGCAATGGCACGGCGCAAATTTTTGGCAACGAATCCCGCGTCTTCACCTTCTCCATGCACGGCGAAAAAAATTACCCCCTCCATAAGGAACATTCCGACCTCGACATCGGCCTGGCCGACGGTGCAGAAGACGCCCTTTACCTAAAAATTCTAAAGAATACCCTGCCCGCTCTCCTGGAGGAAGTACAACCCGATTTCGTCTTTTATCTCTCCGGCGTGGACGTACTGGCCACCGACAAATTAGGTCGCCTGAAGCTGACCCTGTCCGGCTGTAAAGAGCGGGATCGCATCGTCCTCGAAGCCTGCTACCGAAACAGTTTACCCGTAGTAGTGAGCATGGGAGGAGGCTATTCTGAACATCTGGCCACCATCGTCGAGGCGCATGCCAATACTTTTCGGATAGCGCAGGAGGTGTTTTTTTAAAAAAAATACAATTCCATTTTTATAATCTGAAGAAGTGCCTGTCCGGGCAGTTACATTCTCTGTTCCAACTTTTTCCCCTTAATTTGCCCTCCGACAATTATCGTCGTCCATTGATTTTTTTGAAATTTGGCAGTAATCCGGGAAGCTTAATAATCTATGGCAGAATTGGATTGATTGTAATCTGCGCCTATCTGCGGGAAAAATCTGCCTGATAAAATTGTATCAATTAATCATCCACCAAATCATACAGCCATGCTAAATCACGAAATAGACTACCAAATCTTCGGTGAAGAAATGCAATACGTTGAGATCGAATTAGACCCCGGAGAAACTGCCATTGCCGAAAGCGGCAGCTTTATGATGATGAACGAAGGCATTGAAATGCAGACCATTTTCGGCGATGGCAGCCGGGAGGAAGGCGGCCTGCTGGGAAAATTTCTCAACGCCGGGAAGCGGGTACTCACCGGAGAAAGCCTTTTTATGACGGCCTTCACCAATGCCGCCTCGGGAAAAAAGCATATCAGTTTCGCCGCACCTTATTCCGGTAAGATCATCCCTTTAGACCTCAACCGGCTCGGCGGCAGGATGATTTGTCAGAAGGACGCTTTTCTCTGTGCAGCCAAAGGCGTATCCATCGGCATCCAGTTTCAGCGCAGATTGGGGACGGGGCTTTTTGGCGGCGAAGGATTTATTATGCAGAAATTAGAGGGCGACGGCATGGCCTTCGTCCATGCGGGGGGAATGGTCACTTCCAAAGAGCTGGCCTTCGGCGAGACGCTGAAAGTGGATACCGGCTGCGTAGTGGCTTACACCAACGGGATAGATTTTGACATCGAATTTGTAAAGGGAATCAAAAACACCATCTTCGGCGGCGAAGGCTTATTCTTCGCCCGGCTACGGGGCCCTGGTACCGTGTGGTTGCAATCTCTGCCCATCAGCAGGCTGGCCGGCAGAATCCTGCGCTATGCGACGAGCCAGAGAAAAGAGGAAGGGGGGCCGCTCGGCAGGCTCGGCAATCTGTTGGATGGGGATGGGTTTTAGCATTTTATACCGCAATCTGATTCTTATGCGGTAAAAAATCATAAATCGCACTTTTTGATTGACGATAGAAAATGAACGATATGCGATTTTTGATTTTGATTCCTTTAGGCTTTTAGAATAGAAAGAAGTATTTCCTTCTTTGACGGACGATAGATAATTTAGACGTCAGATCGTCCCCCGCCTGCTCCGGCAAAGCGCAGATTCCTTTGAGTTTTTGTCGCCCTTTATTCGACTGTGAAAAAGGCTTTTTTTTTAAAAAACAGGGGAGAAGGGAAAAATGGATTGGCGCTCCATTTTGGCTTATCGCCGGATTTTTCAAAAAAATTGGAATAGCTCTAATTTACTCAGCAAAAATTAGTTTTTAAAGGGCTGTAAACCTATCTTTGCGCCCGCTTTTGACAGACCTTTTGGAAGTTGGAGCAAAAAAGAACTCAATTTTTAAATTTTAAAATCTCTATCATGTTCGCAATCGTAACAATAGCCGGTCAGCAATTCAAAGTGACCGAAGGTCAGGAGATCTTCGTCCACCGGTTAGAAGCCGTGGAAGGAGCGGCAGTTTCGTTCGACCAGGTTTTGCTGGTGGATCGGGAAGGCTCCGTACAAATCGGCACGCCGGTCGTGAGAGGCGCCAGCGTAGGCGCCACGATTATCAGTCCGCTGGTGAAAGGTGACAAAGTCATCGTTTTCAAAAAGAAAAGGCGCAAAGGTTACCGCCTGAAAAAAGGCCATCGCCAGCAATTCTCCAAAATCAAAATTGATTCGATTAACCTGTAATGCAAGGGCTTAGCGCCTTTGGGTTTACGCTTTGTAAGCCTCAATTTTTTAACTTTTAAATTTTTAGAAAATGGCACATAAAAAAGGTGAAGGTTCTACCCAGAACGGTCGGGACAGTAACAGCCAGCGTCTCGGCGTTAAATTATTCGGCGGCCAGCTTGCCCTTGCAGGTAATATCATCGTGCGCCAGCGCGGAACTAAGTTCCACCCGGGTGAGAACGTTTATTTAGGCAAAGATTACACCTTACACGCCGGTACCGACGGCACGGTGGCCTTCCGCAAAGGCAGACATAACCGCACTTTTGTCAGCATCATTCCTTTTGACGAAGTAGTAGAAACTGTGGCGCCAATGCCTAAGGAAAAGACTCCTAAACCTGTCGAGATTAAGGATGAGGCGGTAACTGTTTCCAGAGAAAGCGTTGCCAGAGCGGTAGAAACTCCCGCTCCTGTGACAGAAGAAAAACCGGTCGTAAAAGAAGAGACGCCTGTGGCAGAAGAAAAGCCGGTCGCCGCAGAAGAAGCGCCCGCGCTCAAAGCCGCTCCGGCGCCCGCTCCGAAAGCGAAGAAAGACGACCTGAAAAAAATCGAGGGTATCGGCCCTAAAATTGCCAGCCTGCTCAACGATGCAGGCATTTTTACTTTCAAAGAACTGGCCGCTGCCGAAGTTGACAAACTCCGCGAAATCCTCGACGCAGCAGGCTCCCGCTACCGCATTCACGACCCCGGAACCTGGTCAAAGCAGGCAGAACTGGCCGCAGAAGACAAATGGGATGAACTGAAAGAGTGGCAGGACAGCCTGAAAGGCGGCAAAGAGGAATAATAAATTGTAAGTCTTAGTTTTTCATAGTTTATTTGAGAACCCTGCCTGTACTTCAGGCAGGGCTTTTTTTTTCGGCCTTCTTTGTCAGGTGTTTTAAGGACTTTGTGAATGGAAACGTAGCCTTATCAAGGCGCCAAAAGCAACCGTCCCTCTCCCCCAGAGAGGCCGGGGGAGACTCGCCCGCACTGATTTAAGATTTAAGCCAGGCGGTTTTAGATGTTAGAATGCGCTGCTGTTCTCCTCTGCGGTAAGAAAACAACAATCGTACTTCGTCTATCTTAATCTTATATCAAAGTTGGAATGGGCGCCAGGAGAGTCCCGGGATGGACTGGCGAGAGAAGATGGACGATATTGGATTTTTGATTTATTTTCCACAAAAAAATCCCCCTCAGATCCGAAGTGAATTCGGACTGATTTACTCCTTCCCCGTAAATCATCTGCGGGAAACCACCCAGGGGAGCAACTACAAAAAAACTCTCCCCGGCAGACTGAGGAGAGTTTTTTTATCAAAAAGAAACTATTTTAAAAAACAGAAAATCAGACTTTGGCCGTAGAAGAATATTTGCCGAAAGATGACTTTTTGTCTTTACCATCAGATTTTCTGGTGATCCGGATATTGCCTTTGGAAATGTCGGACATAACCGGTGGAGCGATGAAGATGGAGGAATAAGTACCTATGACGATACCGACGACCATCGCAAAGGCAAACCCTTTGATGCTTCCGCTGCCCACCAGCCACAGAATGAGAACGGTGAAAACGGTGGTCATACTGGTAATAAGCGTACGACTCATGGTACTGTTGATGGCCATGTTAATCACCTCGTGGTCGCTCTTTTCAGGATAAATTCCGAAATACTCCCTGATCCGGTCAAAGACGATGACCGTGTCGTTCACAGAGTAGCCGATGATGGTCAGAATGGCTGCGATGAAGGCCTGATCCACTTCCATTGAAAATGGCAGGATACCATGAAATAAAGAGAATATGGAGATAACAGCCAGTGTGTCGTGCGCCGTGGCGACGATCAGACCTGAGCTGTATTGCCATTTGGAAAAGCGGATGAGAATGTAGAGGAAAATAGCCAATAACCCGAAGAGGATGGACTTAAAAGCGCTGGTTCGCAGGTCGTCTGCAATGGTGGGTCCCACCTTGCTGAAAGTGGTCACGTGGCTTACCCCTGCATCCGGATCTTTAAATTGCTCCAGGGTAACGTTACCAATAAGTGATTTCAGACCATCGTGCAAAGTAGCCATGACCCTGTCCGGTGCATCTTCCGCTTCGTCATTGACGAGGTAGTCGGTGACGACGTTGAAGGTGTTCTCCACGTCCACAGCTTTTACCACGGGTTCTGCCTCAAAGGGGGTCGCAAGCGCTTCCCGGATGGCCTGCGCATCTATAGGTTCAGTAAACTGGATATTCATCGAATAGCCGCCTTTAAAGTCCACTCCGAGGTCAAAGCCTCTGGTGAAAATAGAAATGAGGCCGATGATGGTGAAAGCGATGGAGATGGTGTAAAATATCTTTCGCTTGCTCATCCAGTCAATATTCAGGTGGGCTAAGGTGTCCTTGGTAAGAGGACGCCAGAATGTCAGATTCTTTCCTTTCGTGTTGGTCCACCAGTCGGTTAAAATCCTGCTGACCAAAACTGCCGTGAAGAGCGTCGAAGCGATACCAATCATTAGGACGATGGCGAAGCCTTTAATCGGGCCTAAGCCAAAAATGGCGAGCACGACCGCCGTAAAGAAGGTGGTAATGTTCCCGTCGAGGATAGCTGCGTAGGAGTGTTTGTAACCTTCCCGAATGGATGTCAACAGGGATTTCCCGTCTCTCAGCTCCTCTTTCACCCGCTCGAAGATGATGATGTTGGCGTCAACAGCCATACCAATGGTCAACACGATACCGGCGATGCCGGGCAGAGTGAGAACGGTTCCGAAAGAGGCGACGGCGCCGATGATAAACACTATGTTCAGGAACAGCACGATAATAGCAACGATGCCGGCTCCTGCATAGTAGAAAATCATAAAGGCGAGTGCCAACAAGAAGCCAATGAGCAGGGCGTTCATACTCGTGGAAATATTTTCAGAGCCCAAAGAGGGGCCGACGAGAGATTCCTGAACGATCTGTGTCCTGGCCGGCAGCTTACCAATCTGGAGAATATTGGCTAAGTCCTGCGCTTCCTGGGCGGTATAGCTACCGGTGATTTGAGAGTCGCCGCTCAAAATCGGATTGATAACCCGGGGCGCTGAAACCACGGCGCTATCCAGCACGATGGCGATTTCCCGATTGTTGTCGGTAGCAGCCTTTTGAGTCATGCTACCCCAGATGCGGGCGCCTTCCCCATCCATTTTCAGGCTGATGGAAAGCTCGCCCGTCGTCGGATCGGGACTGGCATGAGAATCTGTAACGTGGTCTCCTTCTAATGGAGCGGTATTTTTTCCGGGTTCTTTTTTAATAGCGTATAGCTCGTAGATGTCGAGCTGGGTTTTGCCGTCTAAGCTTTTGGATGGCTTTCTGGCCCACAGCAGCATGACGTCTTTGGGGAAGAGGTCAATGACGCCCGGCTGGGTCAGCATGTCCATGATGAGTTTGCGCTTATTCTTATCGGCGGTACCCATTGGCGCTAATCCCAGAGAACCATCGTTCAGGGTGAAAACTTCAAACAACGGACCCTGCTGAGTACCCGTTGGGTCTAAGCTGGGCGTGGTATCTTCTACTGTTTCTACCGGCGTTGTCAGTTCAGCCACTTCGCTGCTGTCAGAATCTGTTATCGTGGTATCATTAGTCGCCTTAGGCTCTGACGGAGTCTGGGTCATGCCTGAATCGCGCATTTTTTTCAACTTCTCATTGGCGGCAATAAAAGCAGACTGGAGGCCTGGGTCTGTAATGCGATAGACGTTCCAAAACTCTAATTTGGCGGCGGCCTGGAGGAAGGTCCTGGCTCTCTGTGGGTTGTCAACGCCGGGCAGTTCGACGAGGATGACGTCGCGGGAAGCGTCGAGCGAAACATTGGGGCTGACGACGCCGAGTTTGTCAATCCGCTCTTTCAGAAGTTTGAATGTGAGGTCAACCGTTTCATTTGCTTTTTGTCGCAAAATCCGGGTTACTTCCCCATCAGAAGTAGATGCGTTAATCTGGGCGCTGAGCGCCTCATTTCTTTTGAAAATGCTGTTGAGCGGACGACCTGGCTCCATTTCTTTCCAGGTGTCGGCAAATATATTGACGTAGTTGGACTGGGAAGTTTTCTGCTTTTCGGAGGTTTTAGCCAGAACCTCATTGAGCGTCTGGTCGGCGCCAGTACCGGCTAAATTGCGAATGAAGTCTTCCAGATCCACCTGTAACAACACGCTCATACCCCCTTTCAGGTCCAGACCGAAGTTCAACTGGGAGTTTTTCAGCTCCTGATAAGTGTATGATTTAATCAAAGGAATCTTGAAGATTACTTCTGAAGACATGGAGTCCAGGTAAGCGACCCTGGCATCTTTAAAAGCTGTGCGTTTTTCGGCCTCAGGTTTTTCGCCGGCGACGCTCTCAGCGTAACGATCAGCTGCCTTCTCTACCTTGTTGGTAGGCAGGACGTACAGAAACTGAACGAGACAAATCAGCGTCAGTACAACTAAGAAAAACTTAATAATTCCTTTTCCTTGCATGTTGGGTAATTTTTTTTGGTTGCGAAGCATGGAGCCTGGCCAGAGCTATCATATTGAAACTATAACTGGAGCCTGGGGTGATTTTCCACCTGCCCATCCTCGCATTTTCAAGTCTTTAAATACAGGTATTACAATTGGTTGGATTACGGCAAAAAATTGATAATCAGCAACTTAGAAATTCAAATTAAAGCTTTTTACACCCTATTTGAAAAAACTGCGCAAATATACGGGTTTTACTCAATTCCCTATTTTTTGTTTCAGGTTGTTGAAATCGGTTTTGACAAAAAATCCGGCACTGCACGGCAATCTTAATGCCTGATTTTAATATTTAATTTGTTTGAAAAAAAAAATTGTGACCCGCTCTACATTTTGCGTCGCAATGGCGCAGGTTAAAATATCCAGGCGACAATCCTGTAATAAATCAGTGTGGTTCCTTGTATTCTTTTAACTACCTTTGCGCCCCCAATGACCAGATTAACTCAATTTAACAGTCAATTACCTTCACTAAAATCAGTTAATTATGGGACTTTTCTCGTTTTTAAAAAATGCAGGCGCCGCCCTCGTAGGCGGTAAAAAAGATGCGCCAACTCCGGTTCCGACCACTACCGGTACGGATGCAATGAAACAACTCGAAGACTCGCAACTGGCCATGAGGCTGACCAACCACGTAGCTGCCATGGGATTGAAAGTAGAAAATCTTAGCATCCAGGCTGACGGCGATCACGTGGTAATTTATGGCGAAGCTGAATCGCAATCGGAAAGAGAAAAAGTTATTCTCACGGTGGGTAACGTCGCTGGTGTCGCCTCCGTTGACGACCGCATGACGGTTTTGGCAGATCAGGAGCCGGAAGCCGTTTTTTACGAAGTAAAAAAAGGAGACACACTTTCCAAAATTTCCAAAGAACACTACGGCTCTCCGAACAAATACATGGTGATTTTTGAAGCCAACAAGCCCATGTTGAAAAGTCCGGATTTGATTTACCCGGGTCAGATGCTCCGCATCCCGCCCATCGCCTAATAATTTTATTTGCGAAAAATTCTAACAGGCAGGTAAACTTCGGTTTATCTGCCTGTTCTGTTTCTGGGGCTGCCGTTCAGGAAGGCTCTCACATTTTCAACTGATTCCCGAATAAGCGCCGCCCTTGCCTCTTTGGACGCCCATGCATTGTGAGGCGTAATGAAACAATTCTTTGCCCCGATAAGGACATTCCCGCTTCGGGGCGGCTCCGTTGATAGTACGTCCAGCCCGGCGCCGGCGATTTGCTCTGCTTCCAGTGCTTTCTTCAAATCCCTCTCCCGAATCAGACCTCCCCGCCCTGTGTTGATTAAAAATGCAGAGGGCTTCATCCAGGCTAAGGAAGCCTCGTTGACAATGCCCTGATTTTCATCGGAAAGCGGCGCGTGGAGACTGACGAAGTCGCTTTCCCGCATCATCGTTTCAAAGGAAACAAAACTCACCCCTTCCCGTCGGTCTCTGATTGGATGCTTGTGATGCGAGACGACCTTCATGCCGAAGGCGAGCGCAATCTCCGCTACTTTTCTGCCGATTTGCCCAAAGCCATATATCCCCATGACCTTCCCCGATAGTTCGACTAAGGGAAAAAGATGGTAGCTGAAATCAACCGAACTTTGCCAGCCGCCTTTCGCAACATGGGCGGCATGCTCGCTTATCCGGTTGGCGAAGGCCAGTATCATCGCAAAAACGTGCTGCGCCACAGCATTGGCGGCGTAGCCCCTGACGTTGCAGACGAGGATGCCCAGGTCGTCGGCGGCTTTGACATCCACGATATTGTAGCCCGTCGCCAATACGCTGATGCAGCGCAGCCCGGGCAATTGCCGAAGCGTTTTTTCATCCAGCACGGTTTTGTTGGTCAGTAGAATTTGCGCTCCTTTGGCTCGCGCAAGTACCTGGTCGGGAGGCGTGCGCTCATAGACGCTTAGCTCTCCTAATGCGGCTAATCCTTCCCAGGACAAATCTCCCGGATTCGCTGTGCGCCCGTCTAACACGACAATTTTATTCATTTTAAAAACTGTTGATAAACAGATAAAAGGTAATAGCTTTTTCCTTTTTTCTGCACTTTTGAAAACTATATAAAAGGCGGCGGTCAGTTTTTTTGAAAAAGCTGTTTCCATGCCTTTTTGAATCTGGCAAAGTAAGGTAAATCGGAGCGATTGAGCTACTCCTACGCCACCATCAAAAAATTATGACGAACAAAGAAATCGCCCGACAATTTCAGTATCTCGGCGAGATCATGGAATTGCATCTGGAAAATCCCTTTAAGATAAGGTCTTACCAAAACGCCTATATCGCCCTCCGAAAATTAGCCGACCCGCTTTCGGAAATGTCCAGAGAAGAATTGGAATCTATCAAAGGAGTGGGAAAAGCCATCGCCGACAAAATTCAGGAACTGCTGGCCACCGGAGAATTGCAGACCATTAAAAAATACGAGGCAAAAACCCCGGAAGGGGTGAGGGAAATGCTGCGCATACCAGGCTTCGGGCCAAAGAAGATCCGAGCCATCTGGCAGGAACTCGGCGCGGAGAGTGTTGGAGAATTGATTTACGCCTGCAACGAAAACCGTCTTATCGAACTAAAAGGCTTCGGACAGAAGACGCAAGACGAC
>CAZXQI010000064.1:0-20081 GCA_964643005.1 uncultured Saprospiraceae bacterium
ATACGGCAGGTGTAAAGCAGTTATTTGTACCACTCGGCGGAGGGCAGGCCATCCGGCTATCAACTTCTGTGTAGGTTAATAAAATATTCTCGTCACAGTTGTCTGAAGAGCCTGGTACGGGGGCTACAGGAATAGAGCAATAGTTAACTATTGTATTGCCAGGCGCCAGGTCTCCCTGGGTCTTACCCGTCCAGTCAAATACTGGCCGCACATCATCATAAATGGTAATATTCTGGAAACACAGACCTAAATTACCGTGATCGTCTGTAGCAGTCCAGGTACGTTTCACAATACGGCAATCTGGATCGTTAAAATTTCCACTATTAGGTAAGAACTGGTCTGTATAGGTCGGCGTCACTAAAATACAGTTGTCAACTGCCGTCGCCAAACCGGTCATAGAGGAATCCGGCGCCGGACCGGTATAAGCGGAGCAGCTAATAGCGATATCAGCCGGGCAGGTCATAATAGGTCCAAGCTTATCCTGTATGGTCAGGGTGGTAGCGCAATATGCTTTATTCCCTGCCGTATCCGTCACTTCTAAAGCAATATTTAAGACGCCTAAATCGTCGCAATCATAAGTTATTGAAGGATAGAAGTTTTTACCTCCATCATCAGAGAATCGGAATGAAACAGGATTGCTGCACTGGTCAATACTTCCATCGTCAAAAGAGGAGGCCAATACAATTGTTTCGCCACCTAAGTTGAGGTTCGTTGTAAACTCATCACAACTGGCAATTGGCGGTTGCTTATCTATTATTGTCAACTGAGCCGGACCGCACTCTGTAAAATTGCCGCTGCCATCGGCTGCCTTTATGTTTACAATTATTGTACTGTCTATATCGGAACAGTCAAAAGTGCTATATGGCGCCCAGGAAGACCAGGTAGTTCCACCATCGTAGCTATGCTGTATCTCCCATGTCTTCACCCCGCAGGCTTCATAGAAAAACCCTACGCCATTGGCATTGGTGTTTGAAAAACTCCATTTGCCCGGCTCAAAATCATCATTGAAAGTCGGGCTGAAATTAGTCACCCAAACTTCAGCTCGGTCGGAGTCGTTGTTCAGCGTCTTAACCTGGAAACAGAATACCTGACCGGCATGGAGGGTTATTGTCTCCATACCTGCCTGGCTCCTTGTCCCAACAACATAAGGAGGCGCCTGTGGAGGGCAATAGTCTCCAGTCGTCAACTGGGTAAAGGCGCTATTAACAGTATATCCAAATGGGTCGCAACCCGCATACTCTCCCTGGGTTACGTATTCCCAGTTGAAGCCGAAGGTCATTAAATTAGGAGCAGTAAAGCAATACTGCGTCGTGCCTGAGCCAGAGCCTGAATTCCCGCTGGACAGATAGATCCCGCCAGAAACAAAGTCCTCGGCATAGACCTTCACTGAGCCATTATGGTCTATGCTGATGCTACGGTCTTCACAGGAAATAACCGGGGCAATGGTATCAATAATGGTAATTATACCTCCACAAGTGGCAGTATTTCCGCTGAGATCAGTGGCAGTTAAAGTATAATGCACGGTATCAGGTAAAAGAGGATCGTAATGAATATTGCTACAGTCCATCATATTAGGTACAATATCCCAGGTTACCTCGCAATTATCCGAGCTACCATTACCGGCCATCGCCAGGTATGAACCGTACTCTATCACAATACCCCACTCCTCCAGGGAGCCGGTTTCTACAGCCTCACCGTCATAGACTGTGAGCGTCCAGGATCCGTTCAGCAACTCGCCAGCGAATGCGCTCAAGGCGTCAATCGGCTGGTATTCACCAAAAATAGCCGGAAGGCTGCCACAGGCGCCTTCAAAAACAGCGTTAGTCAAAAATGCCAGGTCGCTAAAGGAAACATCGAGGTCTTCTCCAGTACAACCATAAGGAGGATTCGCAGGGTATCCTGGACGGTCAAATAAGGTAATTATCGTACCCGACGGAGATTCCAGTGTCGCCCTCAAATCGCCAACCCGTGGGTGGGTTACTTTAAGGAATACTTTTACCCGGGAAATTGGCGCATCATCAGGAACGCCTACAGTTATCACGTCTGAAACTCCAGTGAGATCATCGTCCGGAATTGTCAGACCTAAACCACTCGCCTGGCCTGAAAACTTACGGGGATCATAAACTGAAACCATCCCGTCCTGATTCAGCGGGATAGTGATATTATTACAAACAGCCGTGGGGCTGATACTATCCAACACCGTCAAGGTTTGTGTGCAATATCCGTCATTTACATAATTTGGAGACTGATCCCGGTCCCTTTCACGAATTCGGATTTTCACCGTATTTACTCCGATATGGGAGCAGTCGAAGGTATTCAATCCGGCTGGCGGCAAAATAGAATCTCCGTTAATCTCAACATAACGAAACTGAAGACCAGAAGGAGGAGCGTGGTTATCGCAATTGTCAAAGCTACCATTATCAAAAGACTTCGCATTTACTATTCTAACACCGTCGGTATCCAAATAGACGGTGGTATCTTTACAAAAAACAGCAGGTGGCGAGTTGTTCACCACATTAACCGATACAGTACAGGAATTGAAATTGCCATTGGCGTCAGTCACCTTTAAAGTTACTGTTTCAGTTGGACTCCCAACATCATCACAATCAAAGACATTGTTTTCTAAGACAAAAACGAGATCTGCTGATGGTGTACAGTTGTCAGTGCTGCTATTATTAACCTGGGCTACCGTCAGTGATGTTGTGCCGGTAGGGGGAATAGACACCTGTAGCGGGCCAGAAAAACAGCTTGCTGAGGGAGGCACATTATCCAGAATCTTAACACTTATCGTTTTTTGACTTAAGGTAATACAGGGGGTTGCAACCGCATAGATGAGCGTATATTCTCCTGCCGGATAAGTACCGTTTGCATTCAAATCTCCGTTATCGCTATAGACAATAGCAGGATTATAGTCATTAGTCATTATCCAGGAAAAAGCCAGATGTGCAGGATCTGCACATCCACCAGTTATGGATGCATTTAAATTGGAAAGCGTCGCCTCACAGTCAGGCCCGGCGGAAATAGACACGTTAGAAACGCCACCGATCACTGGCGCTTTGTCTGCTACATTGATAGTTTGAACATAGGCCACCTCATTGCCGCAGTTATCTTTTGCCCTATAAGTTCGAGTTATCGTATATGCGTAGTAGTTGCATTTGGACGGATCGCTGCCTTGGGTGCTAATATCTGAGATTGGTAGTATAGTGGCGCCACAATTGTCGTTTGCTGTATAACCGATAGCCGCTGGATAGGGCAGGTCTGCACAGGTTATATTAACCGTTGCCGGAGGCGGCGTACCAAGCCCGGGACTGGCTCCATTCCAGTCAAATACAGGCTTCGTGGTATCATTAACATCTATCGTCTGTACACAGGTAGAACTCTTCCCAGCATACCTGGCAGTCCAGGTACGGAGAATGCCCGGGCCCGCACAACCAGTCGGTGTGTCACAATAAGTAACACCGTCTGCGCTCGGCGAGCAGTTAGGTCCATTCTGCCCCAAAAGCCCTCCGCAATTATCGACTGCCTGAGGAAAACCGGTCACAGATGGATCAGCATCAAACGAAGAGCAACTCGTATAAATCTTATTCGGAGGACAGCTAATGACGGGAGCTGTGTTGTCTATAACATTTACCTTCATTGAGCAGGAAGCAGAATAGCCTCCGCTGTTGGTAATTGTAGCCGTAATCAGCGCCTCCGGGATTGAGCTACATGAAACATTAGGTGGATTCACTGTATAGATTGTACTTCCACTACAGTTAGGGCTTGACGAGGCCACTACATCGCCGAAATTTACCTGCGCATTGCCATTGCCATCCAGGTAAATATTCACTGAGTTGTCAATTTTACAGGTAATGGACGGAGTCGTGTTGCATGGCTGGGCTGCGAGTTCTGTCTGGGAAAAGCAACACAGCAATAGCGCCGCTACCGCCGGAATGGCCTTCATCGCCTTAGGTAACAAGGCTCTGAACGCCAGTACATGCATGGAATTAAGACGACTAAATTGTCGCCATTGAGTGTTTACATTTTGCATAGTAGTATAGGCTTAGTTAATAAATAAATTGATTGTCTTCACAACAGGCGAGCCTGCTGTTTTAAAAAATCATCCCGCATCCTGTCGGAGAAAAAAGGTCGCGGGCAAAGGCAGATTCATTTTTAGCCCAGCCCGTCCATTTCAGCGCCCCTTCAGAATTCAGAACAGAATTCGTTTTATTTCAAATACTCAGTAATAAGCCGAAAAGGCGAACGCACTATGCGCCGGCGCCGAATTGCAGTCAATCGCAAATCCGAAACGCCAACGAAATACCCATCGCCATTGTCGTCAAACAACCTACGTATCCGACGTAAAATAGTCTGTGTCAGTACATTGTAAAGTGAGCCAAATGTCCTATTTCTGGTTCCGAGGAAAACAAGCGAAATAGCAGAACAGAGAACTGATCGCTATCTGTCCATGAGATTATAGTGTGGTGGGGAATACCCGAGGTTACAGTGGTAAGAATAGTCGTAAATCGGTTCCTGGTAACGTAAAAGTCAATGTTCGCTGGGATCGTGTCGGAAAGTCTTTTGCTTCAACTCTCCTTAATCATTCTGGCGCTCTCATCCGCCGAAGCGGGTAAGTGTAATTATTCAGCCGCAAATTTACACAGATGTTTAACGAGAAACATCCCTACATTTAGGTATAATAAAATGCCGGCCAAAACTAATAAGATAAATTAAATTTCATTGACAAATTATACTTATTTTAATCCGAGGCTTTTTTGCGTTCAATTCTACAACGATTTTTCACCGCTATCGCTCCCACCTCCATAGATAAAAAAGGTAGGAAATTGAGTTGTTTTAAATTTAAACACCCCGCCCCACAGCAGATCAAAATCAATTATTTCAAAAATAACTTTCTAAAAATTCTGTCAAGTTTATATCTTGCCACCAGATTTTTTGAAATGTTTCTTAGGCAACCAAATTAAACACAATCCTATTTTTTTCATTTTAAATTTTCACCTATCTTGTTACGGCAGTTTTGGAAAACTGTTTTAAACTTTTGAAAAAATTTATTAGAAAATGAGTAATATCAATGGAAAATGGGCGCAGGAGAACACTTACGACGCTATTGTGGTCGGAAGCGGCATCAGCGGCGGCTGGGCAGCCAAGGAGCTTTCGGAAAAGGGATTAAAGATTCTCGTCCTTGAGCGAGGGCGCATGGTCAAACACATTACGGACTATCCGACCATGAATTTCAATCCCTGGGACTTGAAATACAGCGACAGAGTTCCACAGGAAGAAATCGAAAAACACTACCCCAAACAAAGCCGTACCGGCTATACCATCCGCCAGGGCTGGAAGCATTGGTTTGTCAAAGACGACGAACATCCCTACACGGAGGTAAAGCGCTACGACTGGATGCGAGGCTATCACGTAGGCGGGCGCTCCATCACCTGGGGTCGCCAAAGTTATCGTTGGAGCGACTTAGACTTCGAAGCCAACGCCAAAGACGGCATCGCCGTGGACTGGCCCATCCGCTATGCAGACATCGCCCCCTGGTACGACTATGTGGAAGAATGGATTGGCGTCAGCGGCCAGGCAGAAGGGCTTCCGCAATTGCCCGACGGAAAATTCCAGCCTCCCATGCAGATGAATTGCGTAGAGCTGGACGTCAAAGCTAAAGTGGAAGCTAAAATACCCGGCAGAAAAATCACCATAGGCCGAACGGCGCACATCACCAGGCAAAATGAAATTCAAAAAGCGCTCGGCCGCGGCAAATGCCAGTTTCGGAATTTGTGCATGAGGGGCTGCCCTTACGGGGCTTATTTCAGCAGCAACTCCGGCACGCTCATCGCCGCCGACCGCACGGGCAACATGACGCTGCGCCCCAATTCCATCGTACACTCTATTATATATGATACAAAATCGGACAAGGCTACCGGCGTCAAGATCCTCGACGCCGAAACGAGAGAGGAGCTGGAGTTTTATGCCAGAATTATCTTTGTCAACGCCTCGGCCTTCAACTCTACCTGGCTTTTAATGAACTCCGCCAACGACCGCTTCCCCAACGGCCTGGGCAATACCAGCGACCAGTTAGGCCGCAACGTCATGGATCACCACTTAGGCGCAGGCGCATCGGCCAGGGCAGAGGGCTTTAACGACCGCTATTATATCGGACGCCGGGCCAACGGCATCTACATCCCTCGCTTCCAGAATTTAGACGCCAAAACAAAGCGCAGGGATTTCCTCAGGGGCTATGGCTATCAGGGCGGCGCCAGCCGCTCCAACTGGCAGAGGCTCGTCGCCGAACTGGGATTCGGGCAGGCCATGAAAGACCAGATGCGCGAACCCGGCGACTGGCATATCGGCATCACCGGCTTTGGAGAGATACTCCCCCACCAGGACAACCGCATCACGATGAACCGCGAAGTCCTCGACATGTACGGCATGCCCACCCTCACTATGGATGTTGAAATGAAGGAAAACGAGTACGCCCAGCGCAAGCACATTCAGGAGGCGGGAGTCGAAATGTTAGAAGCCGCCGGCCTCAAGGACGTGAGACCCTATGACGGAGACTACGCCCCCGGCCTCGGCATCCACGAAATGGGTACAGCCCGCATGGGCAGGGATCCAAAAACCTCCGTACTGAACAAATGGAATCAGGTACACGACGTACCCAATGTCTTCCTCACCGACGGCGCCTGCATGACCTCCGCCTCCTGCGTGAACCCGTCGCTGACCTATATGGCGCTCACAGCCCGCGCCTGCGACTACGCCGTGAAAGAATTAAAAAAAGGAAACCTTTAAAATAAGAGCGGTTGAGCGATTGGATACAACTTCACTCACTCAACTGCTCACTCACTTTTTGAAAAATGAATCGAAGAGAAGCCATAAAAAGAACGACCATTTTGATGGGTGGCATTCTGTCGGCCAGCGCCATTTCAGGCGTAATGAGCGGCTGTAAAGCCGAGCCTAAAGCCGACTGGACGCCTGTATTTTTCTCCACCGACGAAGCCGGCCTCCTCGAAGCCATCGTCGAGCGCATCATCCCCAGGACGGATACGCCGGGCGCTAAAGATGCGGGCGTACACATCTTCATCGATACCATGATGGGCGAATTTTATAAAGAAGAAGAAAAAAACGCCCTCCGCGAAGGTCTGAAAAGAGTGGAGGCCGAAGCCAAAGCCGACTACGGCAAGTCTTTCGTGAAACTCTCGCCGGAACAGCAGGACGAACTCCTGACCAAATACGATCGGGAAGCCTACGACAAAAACCGCAAAGAGGAAGGGTCTCATTTCTTCCGCACCATGAAGGAACTGACCGTCCTCGGATTCTGTACTTCTGAGCCGGGCGCCACGCAGTTTTTGAAGTACGATCCCGTCCCCGGCGATTACATCGGCTGCGTTCCCTATTCCGAAGTGGGCGCTACCTGGGCGACCGGATAAACGGGAAGGCTGCATTTTTTAGCTACTTTTGTTTTTTAAAATGAACTATTTATGAAGATAAAAGTAGCCGCTTGTCTTTTTTTCAGCTTTTTCTTAGTAAGGGCTTACGCTCAGCACCAGCCTGTCTTTCCCGACCTCTCCGGTCAGGAATTGCTCGACCAGCTCGCCATCGCCTATCAGCCTTATCTTCCGCTGACTCAGGCGCAGGCTCGCGATACGCTCTTCGCCAGAATTTACAGTCATGACGACAGTCTCACCTGCGTCTATACGGGTTTCACCATCTGGCTCGATCCGACCATGGATCCTACACAGGCCGCTTTTATGGACAATAGTCCCGACGCCATCAACACGGAGCACACCTTCCCACAAAGCTTGGGCGCCACGGGATTGGCGGGGCGGGACATGCACCACCTCTACCCTACCCGGGCCGACGTAAACGCCGCCAGAGGCAATTCTGCTTTTGCAGAAATCCCCGACAACGAAACAGAGAAATGGTTTTACCTCAACCAGCAAACTACTTCAATTCCAAGCGCCCAAATAGACAGCTATAGCGAACTCAAAGGGGAGCTGTTTGAGCCAAGAGAGGATCACAAGGGAAATGTAGCCAGAGCCATGTTCTACTTTTATACTATGTACGAGGCCCAGGCAAATGCCACCTATTTTGAAACCCAACGCCAGACGCTCTGCGCCTGGCATCTTCAAGATCCCGTAGATCAGGAAGAATGGGATCGCACCTGGCGCATTGCCCAGTACCAGGACGGCAAGCCCAACCCCTTCGTGCTTGACTGCACCCTGGCCGAGCGCAGCTACTGCGGAGATTCCGGCCAAATCTGTTTCGTCTCAACTGAAGAGAAGCTTCGGGGAAGGGATTATCCAATAGCTATAAAGCCTGCCCCTAACCCCATGCGGGAAGGCGCCGCGATCAGCTTCTCCCTGCCGGAGGCCGCCAAAGTGAAATTGGAGGTCTTCAATCTGACTGGTAAGAAAATGGAGACGCTGGAACTCGGTCGCTTAGCGGCTGGGGAACAGCGTATTTTCTGGGAGAGAAAGTCGGAATTCACCGCCGGTATCTATTTCCTTCGCTTTTCAATTGAGTCGGAGCGCAGCCTCGGCGCCGCTTCGGCTAAGGTGATCGTCCTGCCCTAAGCATTTTGAATGAGCCGCCCCCCAGAAAGCAGGCTCAGGATGATTAGTTCGCTCCCATTCCCACCGCTTCAGCTTTGGGAGGCCGGCAGAGAAATCTCGTTGCCTGGCAGATTTGAACCTGCTTTTGAAATTCTCCGAAGGAGGATTGCCGCTATCCTGTAAAAACGAAAAGCCAGACCTTACGGAAAGGCCCGGCTTTAGTATCGCTAACTGGTAGAACTTGTTTTTCTTATTTTAACTCGAACTCACCCGACCCTGCCAGGTTGCCCTTGTTATAGATTTCGACATTGTATTTTCCGCTGATGAAAGCCACATTCGGCCTCCAAAGAAAGCAAAGCTGTGTTTCGTCATTCTCGTATTGGTACTCCTGAGCTTGCGTATAGCTCAAATCTTCGCCAGTTTTATTATTGGTGATAGAGCCGCTGCCGAGGTCTTCAATAGCGAGGGTTTCTCCTTTTGGATTGATGATGCGAATGAAGAACTTCTCCGTTCCGGCGCGAACTACATCGTTGGCAACCGTCGTGAAGCAAACCTTTAATTGATCCACTCGCTTGGCATTGGCCTTTTCGGTAGTTTTGCCGCTCTTGCGAACCTTCATGCCCACCACCTCAATGTCTTTTACCTGGATGACGGAACCCGTTTGAACGGCTTTAGCAAGGCTTTCTTTTTCACTCACCAACTGCGCTCTTACCGTTGAAAGAGACTCGTTTTCTATCACGCTGGTTTGAAATGCGATCTGGAGATTCTCCTTTTCTTCTTTCAGTACCAGGTTTTCCTCTGCCAGCGCTTCCTGTTTGGCTCTGAGTTGTTCAACTTCGGCAATGTACTCGGCCAATCTCGCTTTCATATTTCTAATCTCAGCGTTGGCGGCATTCAACTGATTTTTATCGCGGAGCAAACCCGAAATGCGGCTTTTTTGCTCCAGTAGCTCAGCCTTTTGCTGGTCAATGAGGGCGTTGATTTGTTCATTATCGCCTTTTAGCTCTTCCAATTCCGCCAATGCTTGATTGTACTGGCTCTCCAATTCTGAGCGCAACATTTCAGCTTCCTGTAGGTCGGCTACCTTTTGCTCTAACGCCCGCGTCGTGCTGACGCTGTTATACATTAACCAAGCTATGGCGGCGAGCATCAAAAAACCTACAACGATGGCTATTGGCGCCAGAGGATTGGAAGTCTTTTTGGGCTGGGGTTTAAAGACGGGGGTCGTTTTGAAAGAAGACGGCGTCTGCTGCGGGCTTTTTCCATTGCCTTCACCGGGCTTCTCTGATTGACTTGGAGGTATCATGCTTTGAAATTTTTATTTTGTTCCAAAATTCTTTGAAAATTAAATCTGTCCAAATAAGGTGTTGGCAAAAAAAATTGTTCGCATCCGAAGCGGACATAAAATTGATAAGGACAGAAATGTAATTCAATTTCTTTTTAAATAAGTGATTATTAGTGTGTTATATGTCTCACATTTCTTTAGTTTTTTAAAAAAAATATCCCTTTAAGCAGGTGCGGCTCTTTTCAAAATCTCAGTCCAGGCGGCAAACTTTGTTATCTTTGCAGCCCTTATTTTTTAAAAAAGGCTAATTATTTAGGTCTCTATGTTTACCATCAATATTTACCTGCGCTTTGCGCTGATATTTGTTTTGCTCGTCGGCGGTACTTTCATGGCCGTTTACTTAGGCTTTTGGTATGCCCTCCCGGTTCTCTTAGCCGGCCTGGTTTTGCTGGTCGGCTACATTTTGCTGGGAACCGTCCAATCTGCCGCCGCCATTATGCAGGACGGAATCAGTTTTGTCAAGGCGGAGGAGCGTCTGAAGCTGACGCTGACGCCAAAGCTCTTATACGTCACCAATCGGGCTTACTACTACCTGCTGAAAGGCACTATCGCTCAGGGCTTGAACGACATGGATCAAGCCGAACAATGGCTGAAAAAAGCTCAAACGCTTAAGCTGCCAACGGACAACGAAAAAGCGGCAGTTCAACTTCAATTGGCGGGAATCGCCGCCCAGCGTCAACGCTGGAACGTGGCTAAGGCTCACTTAAAAAATGCCAAGGAATTGAACATTACCCAGCAGGAGATCAAAGACCAGATGAAGCAGTTTGAAAAAGCCATTGGCCAGCAGGGGCAGATGAAAGCTGCTCAGCGAATGGGCATGGTTCAAAAAGGCGGTGTTCCTCTGAACCCCCGGAGCAAGCGCAGAAGGCCGAAAATGAGGTAGTTCAAAGAATTTGGAACAAAAAAAATGGATAATGAGTGATGCTCATTATCCATTTTTTATGGCAGCCTTACGAGGTCAATCTCCTCCTTCCACCCTCAAAATCCTGGCCTCCAGCCTTTGGTTGAAAAGATGCTCTTCCATGGTGCACTTGACGCCATTGTAGCAGTGATTGAGCGGAGCGGTCTCTCCATAACCTCTGGCTAAGAGCCGCTTCTTAGAAATTCCTTCACTCTCGAGGTACTCTATCGCAATCTCCGCCCTATTTTGGGAGAGGCGAAGGTTGTCCGCTTCGTTGCCTAAGGTCTCTGTATAGGCGCCAATCTCCACTACTAAAGAAGGGAAATGACGCATGATATTGGCCACCTGATCCAGCATGGCCGCTATAGGCGGAGTCAGTTGCCAGACATTGGGATCGTAAACAGCGTAGCCTAAGCGAAAATGATCGCCTGTCTTCAAATTCCCGTATTCTAACTTTGTAATTAAATCTTCAAAAGAAGAAAGCGCGACGAGCGCCGTAGCTTCGGGATCGTCCTGTAGCTGAGGCCGGCCGGCCGGAGCGGTCGGATTTTCAGCAATCGTTTGCTTTCTGTCAGAAGACTGGGCGCCGGTGGATGGTTCTTCTTTTTTCTTTTCTGCCACGTCTTCGGGAAAGACCGGTTCATTTAAAAACGGAGAATATGAGGGTCGTTCCTTCGGACTTTGATCGGGCTTCTTTTCAGCCGCCCCGCCTTCCGGTTTCTCATTTGGAGCCTCTTGCTTTTGAGCGACCTGGTTCTCCGCTACTACGGGAGTTTCCCGCTCTTTTTCTTTCTGAGGCCTCGGCTCGTCTGGAATCATCCGCTTTCCTCTGTCTGTCGGCGGCGTTGGATTTTCTTCGATCTCGGGCTTAGGCTCCTCGGTAGTTTGGGCAGTCTGCCGGTTTTCCTGTCGAGGTTTTTGCTCCTTTTGGGCGTCTTGCTTTTCTTTAGGTTTTGGGGTAAGGGCAGAATTCGTCGAAGCCTCGCCCGGGTTGACAACAGCGCCCTGGTTCTGTGTCCTCGTCTCTGCTACCGACTCATTTTTCTGCTCCTTCTCTACCGGTGCAGGATGGACGGATGGCGTCTCGACGGGCTGCTTTTCTTCTATTCTGACTTCAGGTTGAACCGGCGTAAGCGGCTGAACGGGTTCCACTGCAAGCGGCGGGTTGACAGCCTGCCCGGGAGGCGCCTGATCCAGAATCTGGAAAAGGAAGATATCGTCGTCGCCGCCATTCCGGGAGGAGGTGAACATGCCGCTTTGCCTGTCCGGTGCGACATAGATAGAAATATCGTCTAAAGTACTGTTAAACGGCTTGCCCAGATTGAGCGGCGCCTGCCAGTTTCCCTGCTCGTCTTTTTCTGCCACGAAAATATCGAAGCCCCCAAAACCGGGATGACCTTTGGAGCAGAAGTAAAGTCTGCCCTCTCCATCTACAAAGGGAAATCCTTCATTGGCAGAGGTATTGATCGCAGAGCCGAGATTTTCCGGTTTGCCCCATCCCGCTTTTGTGCGTTGGGACACCCAGATATCCGTGCCGCCCTGGCCGCCCGTTCTGTTGCTGACAAAAAACAACTGACTGCCATCCGGTGAAATACCCGGATGCATAAAATTAAAGTTTGGCGAACAAAAAGGCAGTTTCTCAACATTCTTCCAGCGGTCGCGACCGGCAGGTTTTGCGCTATAAATTTGAAGGTTATAGGTACTCTGTTTGTTGAGAACATTGTCGTTGCGCGTAAAAAACATCTCTGAGCCGTCCGCCATGATAGAGGCGTTGCCTGTGTTCTTGTTGACTTCGCTGAGTTTGGAAGAAAACTTCTTTGGCTCGCCGTAAGAGCCGTCTTTATTTTTTTCAGAAAAATATAAATCGAGGTAATCCCTCCCCGTCCATCCAGATTTCTCTTTCAACAGTTTCATGCCCTGTTCGCGGTCAGAAGAAAACAGGATGCCGCCATTCCAGGCGATGGGGGCGTTGTCGTCGGCGGAGGAGTTGTGAGCAAACTCTTCTACGTCCACATGCAAAAAATAGGGCATGATGTAAGGCGCCTTGTCGCAGGCTTCTATCATCAGGCTGGCTTTGTCGTCGTTGGGTTGGAGCTTTTGATAGTTGAGGAACCAGGTGCGGGCTTCGTCGTATTTTCCGTTGCTCATCAGCGCCTCTCCATAATAATAATAGGTGTCCGTTCTGGCATTGGGCGCCTGAACTATCTCCGCATAGAGAGCCTCGGCCTTCTCCATCTTGTTGTTCATTCGGTAGCAAAAGGCAAGTTTGGTTTTCAAGCTGAGGGCGTTTTGTCCCGACCTGCGGCTCTCGTCCATTTCATCCAGCGCCTGCTCGAAAAGCGTCGCAGCATCGGAGTACTGATTGAGTCGGTAAAACTCATTCGCCTTGTCCACCACTCTGTTTTGACCAAAAAGTGGAACAGCCAAAACTACTACCGCACAGAAGAAGAGTAGTTTTTTGTTAAAAAGATTAATCGCATAAAATTCTCTCATAACAAACCGGTTTATTTCCAGTCAAGGGGTCTTGCTCAAAAATTGTGCTACTTGACAGGAGGACAAAACGCCGGCCACTTACTCCGTCTTGATTCGACCGGCTAAATTCCGCCTTTGCCATGGGATTGCCTATATGCGGGAACTGAAAGAATAGGCGCCTATCAGGCGGTCAAAACGCCCTCCAAATGGTCTGAAGTATATCAGAATCGTGTAAGTGTTTTTCGTTTCAAACCAGTCCCCTTCCGTTTCTTCAAAATCCGGATGATCCGCCCCTCTGGGCAGCGCCGCATACATATAATTATAGAAGCCCTGCTTTAATCTGGCTTTGCCGACGTAAGAGTTAATGGCGGGGTTATACACCATCCTAAACTCCGGCTTCAGTTGCCAGTCCGTCAACCCGCCAAAAAGATAGAGATCCTGATCGTACAACTCCGTGGGGCTGTACAAAGAAAACAGAACATTGGCATAATCGCTTTTCAAATCAAAATCATTGTCGTCGAAGGTTTCGATAACGAAGTTTCCGTTGATATCTTCAAACTCAACATAGGGAGCATACCCTCGTTTTTCATCCCTTCGCAGTACCACTTCGTACTGGTTGTCAATCAGGTCAACAGAAGCAATGCTCTCCGTGCCATAGCGGAGGCTCCGCAGGTCGGCATATCTAAATTCCTTCCCTGCCGGAAAAACGACCTTGTCCTGGTAGTCGTAAATCTGCTCTTCCTGGCGCGAAAACATCGGCAGTAGCCCCGTGATGGCTGAATCCCAGCGCCCGTTTTGAAGAACGGTTGCGGAGAGTTCCTGTCGGGGATTGCGGATTTCAAAATTCTTGTGCGTCACCGTAAAGTCTATCTCCTGGTGCGTATTGCCCTTGCTCACCTGAGCCGGTCGGACGACATTGGGTATGATGCTGACAATAGATTCCACAACCATGAAACGGCGGGTGAACGCCAGCCTTTTCCCGTCGTCATTTTCATACACTTTCAGCAGGTAGTTCCCCGATTTGCTGATGCGCATATCCTCGTTCGGAAAGTACAGATGGTAATTTGTATAGATAGCTCTGGTGTTAAAAGAATAGGCGAAGTCCCGAATGTCGCCTTCCGAAAAGCCTTCTATGTATTCCGGTTCTATCAGTCTGGAGGGGGTCCAGTCGGCGTTGCAATGGACAACGGTGTAGGTGTAATTTTTCACGTCGCCATCCATGTCGTCGAAGGATAGTTCTAATGCCGAACCGGAATTGAGATTGAGCGCCGGCATGCTGAGCAACAAGCCTTCCACATGAAACTTTATCGTCTTGATATTATCCAGATAGACATAATCATAATAGAGGAGTCCTTCATCCTGGGCAAAAGAAAAAGCCGGCCACAAAAATGCCAGCAATACGAGCGCTTTTTTTATTTTAAAAAATTGACCTGTATCCTTCATGTAGTTTATTTTTTTAGCAAAAATAACTTTAAAAACTCATCAGGGCAGGGAGTTAGAATAGTTGAACGCAGCGAACTTCTCATCTATGCCATTGCATCGGCGTTTTGCTTTTTTCAATCGGCGAAATTGAACTTTCGACATTCCGCCAGGGAGAGCTGCGGGTTTCATTCTCTCCATAGATTCTGCGTGGAAGAATTTATTTTTGAGCTTTTGCAACTAATAGCAGGGCTATCAGCGCAAAAACAATATTGGGAATCCAAACGCCTAACATGGCCGGTAAGGCTTTGTTCGTTGCGAAGGTGATCGAAAACTTGGAGAGAAAAATAAATACCGCTCCTAAGACAATCCCCAGCGCTAAGTGAAGGCCCATGCCGCCCCTCACCTTTCTCGAAGCCAGCGACATACCGATGAAAGTCACGATGATAATAGTGAATGGGTCGGCCGTACGGCGGTACAATTCAATTTCGTAAATCTTCGTGCGCCCTACCCCTCTGCTCCGCTCCTCGTCAATGAATTCGGAGAGGCGCTGGGAGGGTATCATCTCTCTGGTGTCGTCATAGCGCACAAAATCGGCGGGAGTGAAGTTGAAAACCGTGTCCAACTTTTCACTTCCACCCACCACAATTGTATCTCTGAGGCCGTCGAATTGATGAATCTCGTAATTGGAGAGCTGCCATTTGTTGGGCGCTCCTTTCCATCGGGCTTCATCGGCCTCGATAAAACTCGTCAACTTATTTCCCTTAAAATATTCAATCCTAAAATTGCGGGCAAAAGAATCCTGCTTGAAATAGTCCCTCACGTAGATTTTGGTATCCGGCGCTATAAACATGTGTACATCGCGGGTATTACCCCTGTCGCTTTCCTTCATAATATAGGAGTGAAAAAAGTCAAGCCTCGTTTCATTGCTTACGGGGATGACAAAATGATTTAGCGCAAGATGGACGAGGGCGATGGCGCCGCCGGCCAGAAGGTAGGGCCTCATAATGCGTCGGAAGCTGACCCCTGCATTCAGAATAGAAATGATTTCAGAATTTGAAGCGAGTCGGGAAGTAAAAAATATGACGGAAATGAGCGCAAAAAGCGGCCAGAGCAAGCCATTGATAAAGACGATAAAATTTAGGTAGTACTCGTGCGCCACTTGCCAGGCAGGTAATTTTTCGTCAATAAATTCCTCTACATTCTGGCTAAAGTCAATGATCACCGCAATGAGCGAAAAAATGAGCACCACAAACAAAAAGGTACCTATGTATTTTGCGATGATGTAGCGATCGAGGATTTTTAGCATTTGCCAATTGTATCGGTTTAAAAACTGAGAGCCGTCAGATTTTCTTTTAAATGAGGGAGTTTTTATTTCAAATTGCTATTCCTGAAAAGCGCATGGAATCTTCACAATCGCTGTCGCAGTCGGCCTACCATGCTGTTTTTCCACGAACCAAAATCGCCCTCGGCAATATGCCTCCTTGCCTCTCCAACCAGCCACAGAAAAAAAGAAAGATTGTGCAGAGAGGCGATTTGCGCTCCCAAATACTCTCTGGCATAAATCAGATGGCGAAGGTAAGCCTTCGAATGTGTCCTGCTCGTATGGCTGGGGCTGTTTTCATCAATCGGGCTGAAATCCTCTTTCCATTTCGCATTTTTGATGTTGATCATGCCATTGGCCGTGTACAGCAATCCATGTCGGGCATTTCTGGTGGGCAGCACGCAATCGAACATGTCTATGCCAAGCGCTATGCACTCCAGAAGATTGACGGGCGTCCCTACTCCCATGAGGTAGCGGGGCTTTTCCTTCGGCAAAATATCGGTAACTACCTCTGCGATTTCGTACATCACCTTCTCCGGTTCGCCGACAGAAAGCCCACCAATAGCGTTGCCCTCCCTGTCCAAGGAGGCGATAACTTCTGCCGACTCCTTTCTCAAATCGCGATAAGTACTCCCCTGCACGATGGGGAAAAGGGTCTGCCGGTAGTCGTAGAGGCTTTGCGTTTCGTCAAAGCGGTCGCAGCAGCGTTTCAACCAGCGGTGGGTCAGGTGCATGGAGTTTTTGGCATAGGCATAATCACAGGGGAAGGGGGTGCACTCGTCTAAAGCCATGATGATGTCTGCGCCAATTTCGCGCTGAATGTCAACAGCTCTTTCCGGGCTAAAAAAATGTTTCGAACCGTCGAGGTGGGATTTGAAGGTGGCGCCTTCCTCTTTGATTTTCCTTTGGTTGCTCAGCGAGTAGATCTGAAAACCGCCGCTGTCCGTGAGGATTGGCTTATTCCATCCGATAAAGCGATGAAGCCCGCCGGCATTTCTGATGACTTCTGCGCCGGGTCGTAGATAGAGATGGTAAGTATTGCCGAGGATGATTTGCGCCCTAATCTGCTCTTCCAATTCATGCTGGTGAATAGCTCTGACCGCTCCCACCGTGCCCACGGGCATAAAAATCGGCGTTTCAATGGCGCCGTGATCCGTTTCCAAAAGACCCGCCCTGGCGGCGGTCTGGGAATCCGTATGTTGAAGTGTAAAGTTCAATACTAGTTGTGTATTTATAAAAGCGTCCGTTTACCGGATGCTTTCTATTTCTTAGTTACCCGATCTCCCGCCGGAGGGTTTTTAGAAAATATTTTTTTAGAAAAATAATAAGTCCCGTTCGCTGAGGCAAAAGCCGGCTATTGATTCAGGAAAGAAAGGCGAAAGCAAAGGCGAGCACCGTGGCGATCATGCCATACATAAATATAGTATAGCAATAGCTCAGGTAGCCATACTTTTTAGCCAGCACCACTCCGAGGAAGTACAGGTCTTTGGTCATGGAGCTATAGAGGAAATCCCGGTCTTTTATCAACTCCATCATGCCTGCGTGATAGTCCTCTAAATCCATTTTGTAAAAATTGCCAAAAAAGAGCAGGTTGACTTTGCGCTTTTCTATGTCTTCCTTGCTGAATTTTCCTTCCGTTATTTTGGGTCGGGTGGAAAGCGTGGCAAAGACCATCGCCGTCACGCAGACCGCCAGCAGGAGGATGCTCGGAAGGATGAGCTGGGGAAGTTCTTCAAATTTCGGAAACAGTTGGGGGATGGCTACTGAAATCACGATGGCGTTAATGCTCAACATGATATTCGCTTTGTTGTCGGCCATACCGCTCAGGCTGATGTGCGTCCGGTAAGCTGTTCGATACATCGTTTCGACGCCGCGCCCCAGATTGAACTCCTTCAGCTCCAGTTCATTTTTTTGGAGCGTAGAGGCCTGCTGCTGTATCTTTCTCTTGCTTTTGTCCTTTCTCGCCAGGTCTTCAATCGACTGGACTTCTGCGGGATTGAGTCGGAGTTGTTGTTTGCGCAATTGTTTGATGTGCTTCAATTTCCGGCTATTGTAAAGCTCTTCTGCCAGCTCCGTAAAGTAGCGGTGATTGTTCATGAAGTTCAGTTCAAATTCTACCCATTCCTGCTCAGACATGCTCCTGCCTTTGGTCAGCAACAACTCCTGGCGGATTCTCCCGCAGCGATCCCAATAGGATTTTTTACCCAAATGGCTCAGGTCTGCATCGCAGATGATTTCTTCCAAAAGGTCTTTGGGCTCGTCCTCAAGTTTCGTCGCCAAAATACAGCGGCTTATCACCTGGATATCTTCATTCGAAACCCCCTGCTCCTGTAAAAATCTCCTGGCATATTCTGCGCTGCGCTCTTCGTGCCCCTCTGCGCCTTGCGTGTAGCCGGAGTCGTGAAACCAGGCCGCTAACTGGAGCAGGAACAATTCTCTCTCGGACAAATTGCTGCCCTTTCCAATTTCAACGACCGCCTCTACCACATTTATAGTGTGTTGCAGATCGTGAAAGACGTACTCAGCTCCGATGTTTTCTGACAAAAACTCTCTGAGATAGATCTCCGAATTGGCAAGAATCTGTTGATTAGCAGCATCCATTGGCATCGCTTGTGAGGGGGCGAAGATATTAAATGCCCTCGTTTGTGCGCCTGTATGCAGTTGAGTTTATGACGAAAATATAGTTGAATCTTTTTCTCCCCAGAGCTATTGGCAGGGCCAGAGCCAGTCGTCTAAAGGAAAAGTTTTGGCGCGATAGGAATAATGCCACCATTCAGTCGGGGTGCGAAGCAGGCCGTTCGTTTCCATCGTTTCCAGCAAAAGCTGCCGATTCTTCAACACATCAGCCGGATGATGGGGGTAGCCCTGGTACGCCTCCTCTCCAAAAAAGTCGAAATCAGTTCCCATGTCGAGTTCCCGCCCCTCGCTATCCACGATGGTCAGATCAACCGCCATGCCCCTGTTGTGCATGGAACCTTTCTTCGGGTCGGCGACGTATCTCGTATCGGGCACTTTGTTCCAAAGTTTCCACTGGATAGGGCGGGGTCTGTAGCAATCGTACATCTTCAGGCCATAGCCTTGCTCCTGTAGGCTTCTGTGTACAGCGACCACTGCCCTGGCCACTTCGGGTCGCAGGAAGCACCTCCCACAGTCGTACATTTCTTCTTTCACAAAATTGTTTTCCGTCGCATAGCGCATGTCGAGCAGGATGCCAGGCTCCACTCTGGCCAGTTCCTCCCACTGTGTAGTATCAAAATCCGGAAAATTTTCTGACGGCAGTTCTTCGGGAAGCTCCTGGCTTATCTCTTCCCCTGTATCAGGCTGAATGACAACAGAAGTATCTATCGGCCCGGCTTCCACCCGAACAGTCGTTTTTTTATCCCTGCATTGCAGACAGCACAGGATGAGAAAAGGCAAAAGGTATTTCATGACTGGCTTTTTTGCAATGTTACTACAAGTTGGAACAATCGTCAGGCTTTTTCTCTTCCCCCTCTCTTTGCTTTTTCGGCCTCCATTTCTGTTGTATAAAAATTGGGCTTTTACGGTCAAAAACTAATTTTCAGCCCTTTCCAAATTTTCTTGTCAAGTTTTTTGGGCTTTTTTTTCAAAAAAAAATCAAGAAAAATTAAACACAATGAGACTTATTTTTCACAATGTTAAGTAGTTTTTTACAACTCTTATTTTATAACTACCTGATTATCAGCAAATATGTTTATTTTTTAAGAAAATCATTTTCAAAAAATCATTCTCACAAAGGTATAAAAGTGTCTTTGGCCTAAGCTGATTATCGCTGCACATTTGTATCGTGATTAGTGAATGACAAAGAGGTGATTGAAAAAAGAGGAGAGATTGAAAAGAGGAGAATGAAAAAACTGCCGGCTAAAAGAGTCGGCTCTCAGGTTGAAAATGTTCATGGGATTATAATTTGTTAATAGCCAGACGTCCCGATTTTGAAAATCGGGACGGGCTGTTTTTAAAAGAACATTTTTTTAACCTGCTTGAAAATCTGAATATGTTCATGGGATTATAATTTGTTAGTAGTAAGCCCCCCTCCAAAAAGAGGGGGTACTTACT